>NZ_JBSVZB010000016.1:0-191424 GCF_054072015.1 Cupriavidus sp. CP313
CGCCAAGGCGGCTGGCTGACGGGAGCCAGGTGGGTCAGTTTTACTTCGGCGATTCTTGCCAAAGTGGGTCAGATTTAAATCGGCGTTGACAAATAATCGAAGACTTCCAAGTTGCGCTATATGAGAACCGCATTATTGGATGTGCGGCAGCGGAACATCACGGTTCGAACGTGCTTATCCGCTCAGTAGCCGTTGAGCCAGCATACCGAGACAGAGGTATTGCTGGGTGCCTGGTTGAGGCATTATTGATGCGGGCTCGGGGTACGGAAGCACGCGAAGCCTATATCTTCTCCACAGTTGCTCCAGCTTACTTCGCTCGATGGGGATTCGAGCTTGTCTCGGCTGAAGACGTGCCACTGGAGGTCATGTCCTCACCACCTGTCCAGCGCGCGGCTCTAACATCAGCGCTTTGCATGCGATGTAAACTGCGATAGGAAGATGGCCTTCCGCGCTACTAGCCCCGGGCTCCGCTGATTGCAGTCGCTGCTACATACGATCCGCGGATAGCAATCCTTCCCGGGAATACGGAGTTCGGGCCATGCCAGCTGTCTCGTGCACCAAGCGCGGCTGCCTGAGCCCAGCCAGCGAGTGAGCATCCCGAGAACCAAGATGCGCAGCGCTAGGGGTCAGCATCGTCGTGGGACACTCCAAAGCTATCGGATGCCTGCAAGGCGGCACGGATTCTTCGCACCGTTAGCCCGGCCAGGCACTCAGACGACGCTAGCCAAGACGGTATGCTGCGCGTGGACACTGCGATTCAGTGAGTGACCGACACCACCAGCCCGGACATGTCTTCCAAAATACATTTCTGGTAGACCTGTGCGACCACCGCCGCCCGAACGCCCTTGGCGGGGTCGCGTCCCATCGCTTCGAGTGTCTCCCACACCCATCCGGGACTTACAACATTCACGCGAACCTTGCCTTGCAATTCGAGCGCTGCTGCCCGCCCGAATGCCTCGATGCCGGCGTTCACGGTGCTCATTGCTGCGCCACCAAGGATTGGATGCTGCGCGAGGGTACCACTGGTCAGCGTGACCGACCCGCCCTGGGAGATGTACGGAACTCCATACCGGACAAGATTGACCTGCCCCATCAGCTTATTGGCCAGGCTGAATGCAAAATCATCGTCAGTCAGGGCATCCAGTGGGGCGAATTTCGCTGTGCCTCCTACGCAGACCACGGCGTCAACCGTGCCCACCTGTTTATACATTTCCAGAATCGACTGCCTGTCGGAGATGTCCACTGAGACCGCCGGAGAGCTACGGCTGGCCCCTACCACGTCATGTTCTTCCGACAATAAAGCGGTAATTTCCTTCCCAAGGAGTCCTGTGGCTCCAATGACCAGTATGCGCATACGTCCCCCTGATAACAGATGATGGGTAGGGAACGGTCCTTCAGTACTACCCAAACTCGCCTTCAAGTGAAATAGCCTTGCGCATAGCATACGCCTTACCGCCACTGCGCGCCGACTACCAGTACCTGCATACCGAGCGGCAAGGATTGGCCACCCACTCACGCAAGCAGTCGCCCTACCATGCCCGCAGAACAACCGCACCGATGCCTGCATCCCCCTGCCGCATTCATGACATACCGAGTTGTGAGAACCGGCCGCTGGGCTGCCACGGGAAGGTACCCACAAGCCCCACGGCCTGCAGCATTGTCGATGCTTTGCAAGCGCTTGATGCGCCGTCGAACGTACTTCGCGTCGACACCAGTGGGCTGTTAAAAAAGGGGGGTCAACCTCCGGCAAACTCCGGCCGTTTTCCCGATGGGAGCGTAACGCGATTTGTGCTCGGTCGCACGTACTGCGATGCATCATTACAGGACCATGGAGGCGCATGGAGGCACCTCATAGCCTGCTTGCTCGCTGTTGCCATTTCGCAAAACGATACGTAGAGACGCCACGTTATGACCTAGGCTTAAAGCGCTTTCTCAAGATTCGGCTGCGATGTCAGGTGCGCCACGAAGCGCATTGCAGTGCAGTGATGCCTTCAGGGCGATTCTGACAATTGTTGGGCGCTCCAGGAGCTCTGCGGCAAACAAGAACTGGGGTAATGGAGGGGGACATGAAAAGCACAAATGAGCAGTCGCTGCGCTTTCAGGTCGATAAATGGCTCGCGCCTGGTCCAACGTCGTCCGTCCACGTAGTCGAATTCAGTCGCACCCAATCGGGCCGGCGACGCTACGTATGCGTTGAGACCGTGCAACCGGCCGGTTTGCGCGCGTTGTTCTTCTTTCGGCACGATGACGGCTGCTGGCGCGTGTTTCCGCCTGCAGTAGATGGACCGCCAATGAGTGCTGACATTGTGTCGTTGTGAGCAGCCATTGCCAGTTCGTTTCAAATGGCCCGCCTCTGCTCAGCCGATTCTCCGCGCGGCAACTCGTACTACTGGACTCGGGCATGATGCCTCATATCAAGGTCTCCCTCGACTGGCTCGACGGGCGTACAGTTTGCTTGCGCCAATCCAAGTGCGCAAGAAATGTCTATGCTTGAAGCGCCCCTCCAGTCTCGGTCATTTTGGTAGGACAATATGAAGCCGACAATTCACCATTTCCATACGCATCCACCCCATCACGGTGCACGGTACTATTTGACGCTAGCAGCTTGCCTTCTGATGCCCGCCGCTATCTACGCGCTCATAGCGCGTTGGGCAAAGCTTTAACGGGCCTCCACGCTGGATTCCTCAGGCACCGGGTTCACATGCATGCAAAGGCCGATGTGAGCCTTGATTTGGCCCTTCGTCAACGCGCAGGTGCAGGCAGCCCGTGCGCCTGTTCCATGCACGGGAAGCGAAAGATGCATCAATTCTACTGACGGCACATAGCACGGGGTATGCCCCCGAATCTGCGAATGAGCTTCTTCGAGAGTTCTAGTTCTTCCGGCATGGCATCCATTGAGGCAAGCGAAGATTTACATGGTGGCCCTGCGCTATAAGCTTTTGCCGTGACGAGCACAGCCTTCGTACAACCTTCCGCGCAAGCTCTCATAAGCACGGCGCCAACGAGATGCATGACAATCCTGCGGTCGCTGTATTCCGGAAGAATAGCCACGGAGCGGACTACAACGGTCTTGTCATAGCGCTCGGCGCAGGCGCAGCCGACAACCTTGCCGTGCAGCAACGCGATGTGGAAGAGGCGCGAGGACAGGTCAATGTCGTCGTGGGGCAATCCACAGCTATCGAGCACCTGTGAAATGCGTTGCCATTCAGCTGCCTCCGCCGCACGAATTTTCAGGTCTCTTGCCATTCTAGGTATGTCCTCCCAGCGAGCGGAAAGCTGAATAACCTGCGTGAGTATGCTGCGCTTCTTACATTGCAGCGAACGTCGGCACTGGCGCTCTGGATTGCTCTGCCCCGCGTCGAACTGAGCAGAGCAGAGCATCGGGTCATTGCAGGTGTTGCCTACCGTTGATGGCAATGTTTGCGCCCGTCACGAAAGCGGCATCATTCGAGCGGAGATACGTAATCAATGCTGTCACTTCTTCCGGCTGGCCCAGTCGACCGACAGGGATTTGCGGGATGATTTGGGTATCGAGAACCCGGTGAGTACGTTACGACACGGTATGCCCGGCGTCGTGCAGCTTGATGGCAGTCGCCTCGCCCAAACCTCCCATGCCGCCTGTCACCAGTGCAGATTCTCCTGGCTATTGTCTCCTCCACTTCTTCTGAAATGCAAATTTCTACCTGGCCCAAAAATGGTCGAGCAATGTATGGTTTTTGAACGAAAGCAAGGCAGCGCGCCTATGGGAAAAGCGCGTCTTATGTCGCCATATCGCCATGGGCGAGGAGGCTATCAGTAGTGCAGTCCTTGCGCGTGGTGCTCTGCGCTCAAGTGCCAAATTGCTGGGCTAACTTTTCGAAACCCGTGCAGAAGCGGACTTATTGGAACCTTTCCCATCCGGGCTGCCGGGAAAGAAGTATGCACGAGTGGTTGCGAGAACTTCGTTGGCAGCTCGCTGCATCAACTCGAAGGTACTGGCAGTCAACGCGACCGATGATTGCAGCAGGTTACCCAAAACCTCAGCACTTGCCGGGGCGTTTTTCACATAGCTGTCGACCAAAATTTGCATACTCTGGATTTGCGCTTCATATTTCGCCTCCGCGATATGAGACGCTTCTAGTTGTGCTGTGTTGGCAAATTCGAAAAGTTGCCGTGCGTAATCAATGCCATTTTCAATCCCGCCAGGCGTCGCGAGATTCTTAGCGATGAATCGCTCTTTGAAATCCTTATTATCAAGAGCGATTTTCCATTGACCTTGGCTATATTCGAGCGCAGAAGTCGCGGCTTGTAGGTTCAACTCTGTGAGCGTTGGGAACCCTTCCACAACCGGTTTCGAAAGTGCAAACAACGACTCAAAACGGGACTTTTGAAGCGCAGCAAACTGTTCGGCCATTGAAGCGGACATGCGCAGTCTCCTAGGTAAGAAGTGCTGGACCGGCCATCGCCATGCCGGGCAGCCAAGCTCTTTGAACTAGCGTGAGCAAACTCAAGGAGGCTCAAATCCTAGAGCGTTTGTTCGAAATTGTTTCCTAGGGAAATACCTTGTTGAGTTTGCAAAATTGCGCATTGGGGAGCCGTATGAAGTACCCACGTAACAACTGCTTACGTAAAGTTTGCTGCGGTGCTGTTGAAAGTGCTCCTAATGTGGGTCTGCGTGCGAACTTTGCAGCACTTGCACTTTGTTACAGGCTAGGATTTGAGCTTGCAAGACTTCGGCGCCTACGATGGTCACTCCGGCGCGGCTGGTACCACTTGGGCGCCGCTAGTACACCCGGCCTTCCCCATGCCGGACAACAGCAAACGACAGTTCCGCAAAGGAGATGCGCATGCTGACACACCATGAGATGGCGACACTGTTTCTCGTCCAGGACGCCCGCAATCCCGAGGCCCTAGACCCGATGGACTTAAGTCAGCTCGTTGAGCATCGATTCGTGGTGTGCGACACGTATGGTCAAGGCGGTATGTGCCCGCAGCTCACTGACCGCGGCCGCAGCCTGCTCCAGGCAATGGGGCGGTACCACTGAGACCTATGAGCTTTTAGTCGCGGGCATGCCACCGCACAGGCTTAACGATACGAACCCAATATCGTGCGGGCTTACAGCTAGGCGCAAGTCGACTCCAGCGCCATTCCCCGAACACCTAAACATCGCGACAAATCGAGAGCGAATGTTAGCGTATGCGGGCACAAGCAGAACGAGATGAATGTTGAGGCGAGGGTCGATTCTGGGAAGGAACGCGTGTATATGACGCAAGGCCTCGTCCTTCGCACGGCAGCTCTATCTCGGAAAGATTTCAGTAGACCATGAAAGGTTTCGCTACGAGGCATTTTTCCGTGCTGTATGAAACGCCGGACGGCTGGGTTGCCGCGGAGGTGGACGGTTTGGACATCTCCCAGCACGGCCCTCTCGCGAGCTGTCCTGCTCCACGCGCGTTCGCTGCGTCAATGTTTGAGTGCTTGCCGCTGGTCGAATTGGAACCACAGCTTTCGGAATTGGACGAAATGATGGTGTGGATTCTCAGTCATCGCGCCGGTCAAACCGACGCTAGCCGTCGATGAGGCTGCTCCGCCAACATCTCCCCCCACACCGCCAGGACTACTTGCAAGTAGCGCGGTAAGGACCAGGACTAGCAAGTTGTCCAAAAATGGACAGGTTGCCGGTGGCTCGTATTCGACCGTCCGCAGAGTGCGTCCAAAATTGACATCGAAGTGTAGTGGCAAGCTGAGAGCATGTTTGAGTCTGCGCTGGCACCACCATTTGCCGTCTCGCAGGTGTCAGTCAAGCTGCCGCCACATGCAATACATTCTTGCACCAGCGCGCCGCTGAGATTCTTTCGATAGCTTTATCCCCTCAGGCATCTCTTCCAATGAGCTGAGCGAAAAACCGTGTCGTGCGAAATAGCTGGGGTGCGATGTCGTGAGCAATGCGGCAGCCTTGCACCCATTGGTGCGAGCGCGCACCAAGACGGCATTGATACCTTCGCGGGCTCTGTCGCAATAAGCCTCCGGTAGAATGGGCCGGTGTCGAACTCAGCAAGTGTTGGCAGCGGTCATGAACTTGGAAGTTGCGAAGGTATTGAAGCGTCTGCACTACCCACTGGACGTGATGCTGACCTGCGTGCGGTGGTATGTGGCCTACCCGTTGAGCCTGCGTCATCTCGAGCAAATGATCGCCGAGCGTGGCATCTCGGTTGACCATTCGACCGTGCACCGCTGGGCTCTGAAATTGCTGCCGGCGTTGAACAAGATCTTTCGCTCTCGCAAGCGCCCGGTGGGAAAAAGCCGGCGCATGGACGAGACCTACATCCTGGTACGCGGTCAGTGGAAGTACCTGTACCGGGCGGTCGACAAGGCGGGCCATACCATCGACTTCCTGTTGCGCGCCCAGCGCGACAAGGCTGCGGCGCGGCGCTTTTTCGAGAAGGCCATCGCGCATAACGGCCAGCCCGAGTCAGTGACCATCGACGGCAGCCCGGCCAACCCGCCGCCGACTTGGCGAGGAAGATTGGTTAACCTAACAGGGCCGCCACGACTGAGGTACGTCTTAACGCTGATGCCCTTCCTGATCGATCTATTCGGAAGCACAAACAAGAAACCCGCCGAAGCGGGTTGGTGGGTCGGGCGTCGGAACGAAGTAGAGGTGGGGTTGCGGCCCGGTATGGGTGGCCGCCTTTGGGTACATTCGTTCCGACTTGGGGTCAGTCTACGAGCAGCGACTTACGTTCACCTATTGGGAGAAACCGTGATGGCGAAACGAAGAAGTGACGCAGCGTAGACGACTTCGATCTCTGCGGGAGTGTCTTCGTTCAAGCCTTCAACAACCGCTGAGCGTTGCCTCGTCAAGGCCGCCTCACCTAGACTTGACGTTGATCAAGGGGACGAGGTAGGCCACCGTCTAGCCTTCCCGATTTGGCGACCCCCACGCCCGCGCAACGGAGAGAAGCAATGCTGACGCAGAAGACGAAGGACATCGTAAAAGCCACGGCACCGGCTCTGGCCGAACACGGCTACGACATCATCAAGTGCTTCTATAAACGCATGTTCGAAGCGCATCCCGAACTGAAGAACGTGTTCAACATGGCCCATCAAGAACAGGGCCAGCAGCAGCAGGCGCTGGCACGGGCGGTCTACGCGTATGCGGAGAATATCGAGGACCCGAGTAGCCTGATGGCCGTGCTGAAGAACATTGCCAACAAGCATGCGAGTCTCGGCGTCAAACCGGAACAGTACCCCATTGTTGGGGAACACCTGCTGGCCGCCATCAAGGAAGTGTTGGGCCAAACCGCAACTGACGACATCATTTCCGCATGGGCGCAAGCCTACGGGAATCTGGCTGATGTCCTGATGGGGATCGAAAGCGAGTTGTACGAGCGTTCAGCAGAACAACCCGGTGGCTGGACCGGCTGGCGTACCTTTGTCGTGCGCGAGAAGCGGCCTGAGAGCAGCGTGATCACGTCGTTCATCCTAGAACCTGCGGATGGTGGGCCGCTGGTGAACTTCGAACCCGGTCAGTACATCAGCGTCGCAGTCAATGTGCCCACACTCGGGCTGCAACAGATTCGCCAGTACAGCCTGTCGGATATGCCAAATGGGCGCAGCTATCGCATCTCGGTGAAGCGCGAAGGCGGCGATACACAGCCAGCGGGCTATGTCTCCTGTCTGCTGCACGATCACGTCAATGTCGGGGATGAGATCAAGCTGGCTGCGCCGTACGGGAGCTTCCATATCGACGTTAACGCCAAGACGCCCATTGTTCTGATCAGCGGCGGCGTGGGGCTGACCCCGATGGTTAGCATGCTGAAGCGAGCAATACAAGACCTGCAACGGCAAGTGGTGTTCGTTCATGGCGCACGAAACAGTGGGGTTCACGCCATGCGTGACCGGCTGCGCGAGGCCGCCAAGACGTATGCTAACTTCGATTTGATTGTGTTCTATGACGAGCCGTTGCCGCAGGATGTCGCAGGCCGGGACTACGATTACGCAGGGCTTGTTGATGTCAAGTCGATCAAAGATTCGATCCTGCTACCTGACGCCGATTACTATATCTGCGGACCGATCCCGTTCATGCGGATGCAACATGACGCGCTGAGGGATTTGGGTATTCGCGAGACACGTATCCACTATGAAGTGTTCGGCCCGGACCTGTTTGCCGAATAACACGAAGCCAGTCCATCAGTCCGCCGCCGACTTGGCGAAGAAGATCGGCGACCGGACGGCAATCGCTTATGTTTCTGTCAGCCTGGCGTGTCGAACTGCTTCCTTCTTGTTCTTGTCAGGTGACGACTTACGCGGCGTCATTCTTCCGGGACTGCTCGGGAACGGCGGAGATCGCTAGTTGCAGTTCCTCATCGCTGATGATCCCCGTCTCACACGCGGGACATCGCCACACATGAGCAACATGAATCGTGGTATCGCGTCTGGCCCCTACAGTGATGGCCAGCGGGAGTGAGACAGGAACCAGTTCGGCCTGTCCACAGTCGGGGCATTGCATGATGTGATCTTGAAGGAGGAATGCCCCCATTCCTGTATTTTGGCTTGTCCCAAGACCTCACATTTTTGCCGACGCGTCAGGGCTGGGCAAACCGATCATGGAACTATGCCACAGAAGGACGCCAGTCACCCGGACTCCGAAACGTGGTTCGCAATGGGATTGACAGGCAAAAAAACGCCCGCGATACAGCGGTGTGGCGCGGACGGTAGCAGGTACTACAAGGGCATTTTGCCCTGATCTAAGGCGGTTTTATGTCAGAATTAAACGGGACTTTGTGCCGCAATTCTGCATCGCGGCGCAGTTGATCACCATACGTTCTGTCGATCAGCCTGCCCTCGTTGAAGGTCAAGCAAGGGAACCCGGACCGGTTGACCACTGACCCGGAGTTTCTGACGATCAACCCATGCAGGTATGGCAGGACCACTGTCGGGTCATCGCCCGCTTCAATGGGACATGCGTCAATAAACAAGGCACAGACCTGTGCAACTCATGCTCGTCACCGAGCCGGAATACCGCGTTATCAAGGATATCCAGCGCTGCGCGGGCTTCCTCCAGGAATTGCCTACCATGTTTGTCGTTTCCACGCGCCGTGTCGTGCAGTCCAGCAAGCGGGAGCCGAGCGACTTTTCCAGTTTCTCGATCCGCCGGCTGAGCGCGGGCTGCGAGATGTGAAGTGCTTCGGCGGCCGTACGGAAGCGTCCTTTTTCGGCGATAGCGACAAACGCCTGCAGATCTTCCATAGCGAAATTAATGCGTGACATGCATCAGATCATCAAAACATTGCAATTCACAGATTAGTCGTCTCCGAATACTCTTGCAATGCCTGACCGGGACGTTGTGACGTGCCGCAAAGCGCACACAAATAGATTGATCCCGGAGACTTACCTTGAAATTCGCAGTTCGCCATCTCGCACTCGCCCTTACCCTGACTGCATGCACCTTGACCGCCTGGGCTGAAACCTGGCCCGCAAAGCCAGTAAAGTTCGTCGTACCGTTCGGTCCCGGCGGCGCCAACGACCTGGTTGCGCGCGCCGTGGCCGAGGCGGCATCCAAGCAACTGGGCCAGCCCATCATCGTGGAGAACAAGCCTGGCGCCGGTTCGGTACTGGGTGCCGACTATGTGGCCAAGTCCGCGCCGGACGGCTATACCTTCCTGGCACCGGCAGCCGGCGTGATCACCAACGGCATGATCAAGGCCCACCTGCCGTACAAGGAGCAAGACCTGGTGCCCGTCGCCATGCTGGCCGTCAGCCCGTCGGTCATCGTGGTGCCCGCCGACTCGCCGATCAAGGATTTCAAGGGTCTGGTTGCCAGCGGCAAGGGCGGCAAGAGCCTGAATTTCGCTACGGCGGGCACCGGAAGCACGCCGCACTTCGTCGCAGAAATGCTGAAGCTGGCGACCGGCGCAAAACTTGAGATCATTCCCTACAAGAGCGGCTCCGAAGGTATGGTCGCCGTTGTCGGCAAACAAGTAGACGCGACCTCCGAAGCCAGTGTTGTGGTCCTTCCGCAGGTCAAGGGCGGCAAGCTGCGCCCGATCGCTTCCACCTGGAATACCCGCATTGCCGCGATGCCGGATGTGCCCACCACCGCAGAACTCGGCTATCCCAGCGTATTCATCGGTCACTGGTCCGGCGTATTCGCACCGCGCGGTACCCCTGACGCGATCCTCGACAAAATGAACAAGGCTATCGACGCCGCTATCAAGTCACCTGAACTGCGGGCCAGGCTGATCCCGCAAGGTATCCAGCCGATGGGCGGGACGCGGGCGGACTTCACTAAGTTCCTGGCAGGCGAAAAGGCTCGCCTCGGCCCGATCGCGCGCGCAGCCAATATGAAAGAAGACTGATTGTCAGCGCGGTCCGCAGCTGTGAATCATTGGAGACGATATGAAGCCGACAATCTTTGCCGCCAGGCATACCTTGCTGGTTCTCATGCTCTGGCTGGCTGCTCCGGCCTGGGCAGACGAGATCCGCGTGATTACCTCGGGCGGCTTTACCGCTGCCTACCAGCAACTCGTGCCACTGTATGAGGCCGCCACGCAGGACCGTGTCATCACTGCCTACGGCGCGTCGATGGGCAATGCGCCCGATTCCATTCCCAGTCGGCTGGCACAGGGCGAGACGTTTGATGTGGTGATCCTGGCGGACTCGGGCCTTGAGAAGCTGATATCGGAAGGCAAGGTGGCAGCCGGCAGCCGGGTCGACCTGGCGCGATCATTGATCGGCATGTCCGTGCGCAAGGGCACGCCTAAGCCGGATATCAGCACGACTGAAGCCTTGAAGCAGACCCTGCTCAATGCAAAATCCATCGCGTATTCCGCCAGCGCCAGCGGCACGTACCTCTCTAACGAGTTATTCCCCCGACTTGGTGTCTCGGACAAGATCAAGGACAAAGCCCACAAGATCTACAGTGAACGTGTCGGCGCCGTGGTGGCGCGAGGTGATGCTGAAATCGGCTTCCAGCAGGTCAGCGAACTGCTGCCCTTCAAGGAGCTGGACTACGTCGGCCCGTTGCCAGCCGAGTTGCAACAGAAGGTGTTCTTTTCCGCTGGCACAAGCCGACTGACACCGGCATCTGCCCGGTTTGTCAAATTTCTTGCCTCGCCGGCTGCGGCTGCGATCGTAAACAGCACGGGATTGGAACCCGTAGCGACACCTCTGCCGCCACCGGCCCCTCCGGTTTTGGGCCAGCCGCAGAAGCCTTGACCATTGAGGCCTATACGCTCCCTGAACTTTTCGACACTACGCGAGCTACATAAAGCGCGGGCGCTACGACCGACAGCGCGATGGGGGCGTAAGTCCACATTTCTTGTAGAGCGATCGCATGGTGGAAGCCAGAACGGCATCGAAAGTGGTGGCCAATCCAGGCAGCGGCCTGTAGCTGCATCCACCACATATCCCAGAACATCCAAATGAGCCAAAAGGAGGCCGTATGGCCTCTTTCGCTACTTAATCTCTGTTTCCGGCCAAGAAGCGTCGTTCGCCTGCACCGTCATTCGGACATTTGGACGTCTGCGCCCCACCTTCCTTCCGGCATCAGGCCCAACGTCGATGACCCCTAGCCTTGGTGCTCTTCCAGCGGCGCTTTCCTCGACCTGAGCTGCGCGGCATGACTGCGACAGTGGATCGCCGGGGTGGCCGCGTTGAAGCGGTGAACTTCCCGCAGACACACAATGACAGCATCGGATCGGATTATTCGGCATCCGAGCCGCTTGTCGAAGAAGCGCTCAGGTATATGCCGCACCCCCCGTTGATTCGAAGTTCGATGCATTCAAACAGGTCGGTGCAGCCAAGTAATCCGTTACTGCGCCGATCGTTGGAATGGTCTGCGATGCAGTTCGGCGGAGTGCATGTAAACACTGAGGGCCGGCCCGGCCGGCCAGGCCAACATCATCAGATGTCGAACCGAATCTGTCCCCTGGAGCGGAGGGAACCTTTATGAGAAGATTGTGCGCCACAAGCGCCGCGAAAGTTAACCGGGTGCCGTGTTGCTCCCGGTGCTTCTCATACTTGCCAAAACCAAACCATAGGCAAGGTTATTCGTTGGCGTCTTGGGCGATGTCGTTAGCAGGGTTCGCTTACGCAGCATTCATCAGGAGACTCCATGAATCCGAAGTCAGGATTGCGGTGGTACACCGCGATTGCATCCCTTTGTCTGACGACGAGCTTCGCGCCGTCGTCGTACGCGGCTTCCGTGGCGCCGGTCGCCGCCGAGAACGGCATGGTCGTCACCGCGCAGCACCTGGCTACCAGAGTTGGAGTCGATGTGCTCAAGCGCGGTGGCAACGCTGTCGACGCCGCCGTGGCGGTGGGTTACGCGCTGGCCGTGGTGTATCCGGCCGCGGGCAACCTGGGTGGCGGCGGATTCATGACCATCCATCTGGCTGACGGCCGCAAGACATTCCTTGACTTCCGGGAGGTCGCGCCAAAGGGTGCAACCGCGAACATGTACCTGGACAAGGACGGCAATGTCATCAAGGGCGCCTCCACCAAGGGACATCTGGCCGTGGGCGTGCCCGGCACCGTGTCCGGCATGGAGTACGCTCGCCGGAAGTATGGAACGATGAAGCGCGCGGACCTGATTGCCCCTTCCATCAAGTTCGCCGAGAACGGCTTCACGCTCGAGCAGGGCGACGTGGATATGCTGCTCACCGCAACCAAGGACTTCCAGGAAGACCCTGCCTCCGGCGCAATCTTCCTGAACAAGGGGCAACCGTTCCAGGTGGGCCAGAAGCTGGTTCAACGCGACCTGGCCAAGACGCTGCGCGCGATCAGCAACGGGGGAACCGAAGGCTTCTACCAGGGCTGGGTGGGGAAGGCGATCGTCGCCTCCAGCCAGGCTGGGAAGGGCCTGATCACGCAGGCAGATCTTGATGCCTACAATACGCGCGAACTGGCGCCGGTCGAGTGCGACTACCGCGGCTATCACGTCGTGTCGGCACCGCCGCCGAGCTCGGGCGGCGTGGTCATCTGCGAGATGTTGAACATTCTGGAAGGCTACCCGCTCAAGGACCTGGGCTACCACTCCGCGCAGGCCGTGCACTACCAGATCGAAGCCATGCGCCACGCCTATGTGGATCGCAACAGCTACCTGGGCGATCCGGATTTCGTGAAAAACCCGCTGGACCGCCTCCTGGACAAGAACTACGCCGCCAAGATTCGCGCGGCGATCGACCCGAAGAAGGCAGGCGTTTCGAAGGACATCAAGCCCGGCGTGGAGCCGCATGAAGGCAGCAACACCACGCATTACTCGATTGCCGACAAGGCCGGCAACGCCGTTTCCGTCACGTACACGCTCAACGACTGGTTTGGCGCGAAGGTCACTGCAGCCACGACAGGCGTGGTCCTGAACGATGAGATGGACGACTTTACCGCCAAGGTCGGCGTGCCGAACCTGTATGGCCTTGTCCAGGGCGAGGCCAACTCCATTGCCCCAGGCAAGCGCCCGCTGTCCTCGATGAGTCCGACCATCGTCACCAAGGACGGCAAGCCGGTGATGGTGGTGGGCACGCCAGGCGGCAGTCGTATCATCACGGCTGTACTGCTGACCATGGTCAACGCCATCGACTACAACATGAACGTGCAGGAAGCCGTGGACATGCCGCGATTCCATCAGCAATGGCTGCCGGACCTGACCAATGTGGAGGACTACGCATTGTCCCCGGATACGCGCAAGATCCTGGAGGACATGGGGCATCGCTTCGGCCCGCCACAGCCTGCCAACCACCTGGCGACGATCATCGTCGGCGCACCGGCTCTCGGTGGCAAGCCGGTCGGCAACAACCGCTTCTATGGCGCCAACGACCCGCGCCGCAACACCGGGCTGGCGGCCGGTGGTTATTGATTCGGCATTGCACGTTGGTTGCCCGCTTTGGCGGGTAAGAAAGATGCAAACGGCGCGAGACCACTCGGCTCACGCCGTTTGCTTTTCAGCGCCGCTCATCGCTGGAATCCGTTGATGCCACGCTAAGGGCGCTTTCCTATAGCGGTCATTTGACGCCGCGGCGTCAAATGACCGAGAAGGGTCGGTCGGAGACGGCCGCAGTTTCGCGGCGGGCATCCGACCGAGATCGGCCAGTTTGAGTCATTTGCCTGACTGGGAGGAAGGAATTAGGTTGTTACGCATTGACACTGTTCCTGTTTCCCAATGTCGGCTCTTCAACCCATTAAGGTCAGTTGCTGGTCGCAGCTTAAACGACTTCCGATCAAAATCGGCTCGGAGTACCTGACCGCCATTGCCAATGCCGCCAGTCCCAATGCCGAGGGTAGGCATCAAGCGTTGTTCACCCCTAAATAGCTAACTCAAACAGTCTTCCGGAAAGGCCTGCCTTTGCCAGTACCTCCAGCGAAACCTGCTGGCGTGATGATGTGATATACAGGGTGGTCGAATCCGCCCCCCCGATACAGACATCTGACGGGCACGGTACCGGCATGCCGACGACGCGGTCTAGCGTTCCATCGGAAAGGAAACGCATCACACTCCATCCCTCACACAGTGCAGTCCAGATGCCGCCACTGCCGTCCAGTGCCAGTCCATGGGGTTTTCCCGCTCCCTTCGGCACCGTGGTCAGTCGGCGCACAATGCTGCTACCGGGTTCCAGGACCAGGATCGATCCAGATGCCGGCGTTGTGGCATAGAGCCGGCCGTCGGAGGTAGACCAGCGCAACGCCTGGACGCGTTCGCCCAGGGTCCACTGCGTCACCAACGCACCGCCCGGCTTCAGCAAGCCAATACTGCAACCCTCTCCGGCCGCTGGTACTGCCACCCAAAGGTCCCGGTCCGCGCCTTCGCACAAGGCGATGGCGTTGCGGGCGGCGGCGGGCCAGTTTTCGACCTCGCTGACCGTACCGTCCGGCGCAACGCTGGCAGCGCCGTTCTCATGCAACACCAGCATGGCATCCCCACGCGGCAGCAACGCGCGGATGGGGGACTCGATGCGCGCCAGGACGTAGTCATGTGGCTCGCCGCTGCCGAGCTCGAGGCAGCGCACCGCGGGTGCAAGCACATCGGCCCAGATGAGCCGGCTCGAGCCAGCCAGCCAGAACGGGTAGCCGCCCTGGAAGGCCCACTGTCCGGGGATCGGCTGTGCGGGCGTGTCGGTGGCCGGCGGCTTGATCGCCTCCATCTCCGCGCCAATGCGTCGCGCTGCCTGGGCAATCTCAGGGCCTAGCAACTCCAGCCGTTCGCGCGTCAGGCGGTAGGCAGGGCCGGCAATGCTGATCGCGCCGCGCACGGCGCCTTGGCCGTCCACGATCGGCGCCCCGACGCAGCGCACACCCAGCACGATTTCTTCATCGTCGATGGCATAGCCACGCGCGGCGGTGATATTGAGCTCCGCATTCAGGCGGCGCCGGTCCGTGATGGTCAGGGGTGTCAGAGCCTTGAGCGACAAGTCGCGCACGATCGCGTCGCGCGCCGGGCCCGCCATCGCGGAAAGTATCGCCTTGCCCTGACTGGTGCAATGCAGCGGCTTGCGCTGGCCCAGCGCCGCCGCGGAGCGCTCGCTGTGCGCGCCGTCGCAGCGCTCCAGCGAAATCACTTCGAGGCCGTCCAGCGTGGCCAGGTAGCAGGTCTCGCCGGTCAGGTCGCGCAGCCCGCGCATCTCGCTGGCGGCGGCCGCGACCAGGTCCGGCATGGTGTAGGCCTGCCGTGCCATCTCGAAGCAACGGAAACCCAGGCGGTAAACCTTGCGCGCCGGGTCGCGGCGCAGCATGCCGCGCGTTACAAGCGTGGCCAGCAGCCTGTAGATCGTCGTGCGCGGCAGCGCGAGCTGGGCGGTCAGCTCCTGCTGGCTCAGCCCGTCGGGTGCTGCCCCCACCGCCTCCAGCACATCGAAGGCCTTCTCAATGGCGCCGGTGCCGTCACCAGGATTCGCGGACATATCAATCTGTCTCAGTATGTGGAAATGTCGCGGACATGCCGTCTTGGAACGCCGCCGCAGCCATTCTAAAACCGGGCGAAGGTGTCTAGGATAAGTCCAAGGCGGGGCCCGGCCCACGGTCGCATTCCCCGCGCTACGCGATCCCAGATGATGGGACGCAACCCAGAGTTTCCCAATTCCCCGGACTTCCGAGACCTACCATGAGCGTGAATCCTTCCCCGCTGACCGCCATCCCCCAACGTGCCCCGGCTCCTCATGTGCCGGACTCGGTACTGGAACGCCTTGCCAAAGTCACCAGCGGCTCGCTGACTACCCAGCTCTATATCAAGGGCTTCCGCCAGCCGGTGCTGCACGGCCTCACGCCGCTGAACAAGAAGATCAAGCCGTTTGCAGGGCGCGCCTACACAATGCGTTTTATCCCGGCGCGCGAAGACATCGATGTCTACGGCAACCTCACCACTGAGCCCTCCGCCGACAACTTGCAGTGGGTCGGCGTGGAACAGATCGAACCCGGCCACGTGCTGGTGATCGACAGCAACCGCGACGGCCGCGCCGCGTCGATGGGCAATATGCTGATCACGCGGATGATGATGCGCGGCGCGCGCGGCGTGATCACCGATGGGTCGTTCCGTGACGGCACCGAGCTGTCGCAGATGGACTTCCCGATCTGGTGCACCGGCGTCACCGCAACCACACGACTGTCGTACCACCATGTCGCCGACCTGCAGGTGCCGATCGGCTGCGCCGGCGTGGCGATCTATCCGGGCGACGTGATCCATGGCGACGGCGACAACATCACCGTGGTGCCCGCTCACCTGGCCGAGGAAATGGCCGACCTTTGCGAACGCCGCGACGATATCGAGGCCTACCTGGCGCTGCGCGTGCAGGCCGGCGAAGCGCTGTGGGGGCTTTATCCGCCCAGCGAAGCGACCCGTGCCCAGCATCGTGAATGGGTCGCCGCCGGCCGCCCGCCGATCCCGCCGGCGGCCCTTGCCAACAGCCGCTGAACCACGAGAACAGACGTATGACGAAAACTTTCACGCCGGACTACTACGAAGCCCTGATCCGCCGCTACTTCGACGCCTGCAACGCCGCCGACTACGACGCGCTGATCGACTGCTTCACCCCGGACGCCGTGCACTACTTCCCTGCCGGCTTGCCTGAAGTGCCCTGGCGATCCGCAGACACTATCGCCAGGAAATGGATTTGGTGCGTTGACACACTCGGCTCGCAATGGACCATCGAGCGCATCCTGATCAGCCATAACCGGCCTGAGGCGATGATCGAATGGACCCATTGGAAGAACAATAGCGGCACGGCACTGCGCGGCGCGGAGTGGTACGACTTCGATCCGCATACCGGCAAGATCGCCGAGATCCGAGCCTACTACGCTTCGCCGGCTGACAAGAACGCAGCCATCAATGAACTGGTCGACTTCGACTACGCCGGGCGCGGCTACCACCTTAAGTGCGAATGAGTCATCCCATGCCAACCATGTTGCAATCGATCGACGCGCGCACCGGCCAGCGCGTGGGCGAGCCCTGGCCGGAAACGACGCCGGAACAGATCGATGCGGCCGTGAGCGCCGCCGCAGAGGCTGCCCAATCCTGGGCCGCCAGCGACGGCGGCACCCGCGCCAGACTGCTGCGCGGCCTGGCCGATGCGCTGGAAGCCTCGCGCGATACGCTGGTGCCGCTGGCCGACCGTGAAAGCGGCCTGGCTCTGCCGCGCCTGAACGGCGAGTTGGACCGCACCGCGTTCCAGTTGCGCGGCTTTGCCGATGTGGCCGAGCGCGGCGATGCCTTCGCCGTGCTGGATGATGCCGCGGTCGCGGGCGCGCCGCCGGCGGGGCGTCCGCGCCTGACCCGCATGCGCGTGCCACTGGGCCCGGTGGCGATGTTCGCCGCCAGCAATTTCCCGTTCGCATTCTCGGTGCTGGGCGGCGATACCGCGTCCGCGCTCGCTGCAGGATGCCCGGTGGTTGTTAAGGGCCACCCTGCTCAGCCAGAGCTGTCTCGCCAGACTGTCGCGCTGGCACAGGGAGTGGTAGCCGACCAGAACCTGCCCGTGGGCCTGATCGCGTTTGTCGAAGGCGCTTCTATCGAGACCGGCGTGCGTCTGGTGCAGGCCGGTCCGATCGCGGCGGTGGCCTTCACCGGTTCGTTTAAGGGCGGCACCGCACTGGCGAAAGTGGCCGCGGAGCGCCCGCGCCCGATCCCGTTCTATGGAGAACTGGGCTCAGTCAACCCCATCGTCGCGCTGCCGTCCGCATTGCGCGAAAACGGCGTGGCTTTGGCGCAGACGCTGGCTGCCTCCATCTGCCAGGGCAGCGGTCAGTTCTGCACCAGCCCGGGCGTGATCGTGGTGGCCAGGGATGCGGCGGGCGATGCGTTTGTCAGCGCGCTGGCCAGCGCGCTAGCCGGCCTGGCACCACATGCGATGCTGACTGCGGGAATCCGCCGCGCATTCGACCATGGCGTGGCGCGCTGGCAAGGCGTTGCCGGCGTGCGCCCGCTGGTGGCGGAGGTGGCCGATGCCGGCAGCGCGCCTCGTCCCTTCCTGGCTGAAGTGGACGGCGCCGACTTCATCGCCAACGCCGCGCTGCATGAAGAGGTATTCGGATCCGCGGCACTGGTGGTGCGCGTGGATACGCCCGCGCAGGCGGTCGATGTGCTGCGCGCCGTCGGCGGCTCGCTCACGGTGACGTTATGGGGCATTGACGCAGGCAGCGCCACACCGGACGCACAAACGCGTGACCTGGTCCGTGCGGCCACGCAGATTGCCGGCCGCGTGCTGTTCTCTGGCGTGCCCACCGGCGTTGCAGTCACCGCTGCCCAGCACCATGGTGGTCCCTACCCCGCTTCCACCGCGCCCGCGACGACGTCGGTCGGATACGCCGCGCTCGACCGCTTCCTGCGGCCCGTGGCACTGCAGGATGCGCCGGCCTGGCTGATTGCGCACAAGGGGGTGCCATGCTGAGGCATATCGTGCTGTTCCGCCGCAAGCCGGAAGTGAAGCAAGAACTTGACACGGAAACCGCGCTGGCCGCGCGCATGGCGGCGCTCGGCGCGCAGATCCCGGCGATCAGCGCGTGGACCTTCCGCAAGAACGAGATGGACCGGCCGATCTGCTGGGATTATGTGCTGGAGTCCGAAGTGGCCGATGCCGAAGCGCTGAACGCCTACCTGTTCCACCCGCTGCACCAGGCGCTGGTGACGGACCTGAAGCCATATTTTGAGTGGGCGGCGGTCGATTACACAGTGTGAGTCGGACGGCTGGTCTTCGCAATAAGGGCGCCTGATCGAGGCGCCCTTTCTTTTTATGGCTGGTTGCCGAACGACACCTTCTGCGCTGTCCACTTCACCGCCTGCTCACTCAGGCTGAAGCCAAGCCCCGGACGATCCGGCACGATCATGCGCCCGTCGCGCAATTCCAGGCGCTCGTTGAACATCGGCTCCAGCCATTCGAAGTGTTCCAGCCACGGCTCCCGCGGATACGCGGCAGCCAGGTGCAGGTGGATCTCCATGGCGAAGTGCGGCGCCAGCCGGATGCCCTTGTAATCGGCCAGGCTCATGATCTGCAGGAACGGCGTGATACCTCCCACGCGCGGCGCGTCAGGCTGGACAAAGTCGCAGGCGCCGCCCGTGATGAGTTGGGCATGCTCTCCAAAACTGGTCAGCATCTCGCCGGTCGCGATCGGGGTGTCGAGCGATGCCGCCAGCGCGGCGTGTCCCTCAGTGTCGTAAGCGTCGAGCGGCTCCTCGATCCAGACGAGGTTGTAGGCATCGAGCGTGCGGCCCATGCGTTGCGCGGTGGCACGGTCCCATTGCTGGTTGGCGTCGACCATGAACGGGAATGCGTTGCCCAGGTGCTCACGCACGGCCTTGACCCGCTTCAGGTCTTCAGCAGTGTCCGGCTGGCCTACCTTGATCTTGATGCCGCCGATGCCGTTGGCCCGTGACTTGTCGATGTTCTTGAGCACCTGGTCCAGCGGCATCGACAGGTAGCCGCCGGAAGTGTTGTAGCACTGGACCGAGTCGCGGTGCGCGCCCAGCAGCTTGGCCAGCGGCAGGCCGGCACGCTTGGCCTTCAGGTCCCACAAGGCCACGTCGAACGGCGCGATCGCCTGCGTGGTCATGCCGCTGCGTCCCATCGACGCGCCGGCCCAGAGCAGCTTGTTGAACAGGCGCGCAATGTCGTTAGGATCTTCGCCGATCAGCTCCGGGGCGATTTCCTGCGCATGGGCGAACATGCCCGGGCCGCCGGCGCGTTTGGAATAGCCGAAGCCAATGCCGGAATGGCCGTCTCGGGTATGGATCTCGGCAAAGATAAACGCAATCTCCGTCAGCGGGCGCTGCCGGCCGGTCAGCACCTTGGCATCGCTGATGGGCACGGCCAGCGGCAGGATGACAAGCGAAAGATCTATGGATTCGATGCGGTCTTGGGATGACATGGTATGGGCGGGATGGGAGGGGGAAGACGAGCCGGCCCAGTGTGGGCCGGTACACAACTACAGCGTCAAGGCAGACATGACGGCGATCACTCCGGCTTGATGCCGGCTTCCTTGATCACCTTAGACCAGCGTGCAGTCTCCGCCTGGACAAACTTCGTATAGTCCTGCGAGTTGGACGCGACCACGACAAAGCCATTGGACTCCAGCTTTTCCTTGACCGCCGGCTGCTTGAACGCCGTGACCATGGCCGCCTCCAGCTTGTCGACGATCGGCTTGGGCGTGCCCTTGGGTGCCGACAGGCCGACCCACGAGACCGCCGAGAAGCCGGGGAAGCCGGATTCAGCCACGGTCGGCACGTCCGGGAACAGCACGTTGCGCTGCTCGCTGGTGACCGCCAGGGCGCGCAGCTTGCCGGACTTCACGTAGGGCAGCACGGCGTCCTGGTTGACGAACATGGTGGGGATTTGCCCTGCCAGCACATCGGTAAGCGCCGGGCCGCCGCCCCGATACGGGATGCCGACCATGTCCAGCTTGGCGGTCTGCTTCAGCAGTTCCATTGCCAGGTGCCCGGACGAGGCGTTGGTCACGCCGTAGTTGACCTTGCCCGGATTGGCCTTGACGTAGGCGATGAACTCCTTGAACGTCTTGGCCGGGAACGCCGGGTTGACCACCAGCACGTTGGGGCCCGACTCCAGTTGCGAGATATGGATGAAATCCCTCGCGGAGTCATAGTTGGGCTTGGGCGTCATGCCATGCGCGATGGCGTTGCTGCCGATGCCGGACAGCAGCAGCGTATAGCCATCAGCGGGCGCCTTGGCCGCCTGCTCGGAACCGATGGTGCCGCCGGCGCCGCCCTTGTTCTCGACGATGAACGGCTGCTTGAGCGCCTTGCTCAACTGGTCTGCGATCATGCGTCCCATCAGGTCGCTGGTGCCGCCGGCCGGGAACGGCACGATGACCCTGACCGGACGGGTGGGCCAGTCTTCGCCCTGCGCCAGCGCGGCAAAACTCACCGGTAAAGTGCCGAGCGCGGCCAACGCGCAGGCGGCGAGAAAGGTTCTACGCTGCTTCATGGTTGTCTCCAGATTATGTTTGGGTACCGTGATTCTTGATGGCTCTTGCGGCCCGGACCGGTATCGGGGAATCGCGCTAGTCGACGACCCCGATCGGCCAGGGCACGAATTCATTCAGCCCGACGCCAAGCGCTTCGCTCTTGGTCGGCTCGCCCGAGGCGTGCCGCAAGATCTGCGCGAAGATGCGTTCGCCCATCTCGGCGATGGTCGCTTCGCCGTCGATGACCACGCCGCAGTTGATGTCCATGTCGTTGACCATGCGCGTGTACATCGGCGTGTTGCTGGCCAGCTTCATGGTCGGCGCCGGCACCGAGCCAAAGCATGAGCCGCGGCCCGTGGTGAAGCAGACCAGGTTGGCACCGCCAGCGATCTGGCCGGTGGCGGAGACCGGGTCGTAGCCCGGCGTGTCCATGAACACCAGCCCGTGCTGGGTGACAGGCTCGGCGTACTTGTAGACTTCCATCAGCGGCGCATTGCCGCCCTTCTTGGCGCCGCCCAGGCTCTTCTCGAGCACGTTGGCCAGGCCGCCGGCATTGTTGCCGGGGCTGACGCGCCCGTTGATCTGGGTATCGCGGCCTTTGTTGTACTCAAGCCACCAGTCGATGCGCGCCACCAGCTTCTTGCCTACTTCGGGCGTGACCGCACGCGCGGTCAGCGTGTGCTCGACGCCGAAGATCTCCGAGGTCTCCGACAGGATCGCCGTGCCGCCGTTCTGGATCAGCAGCTCCATCGCGGCGCCCAGTGCGGGATTGGCAGAGAGGCCGGAGAAGCCATCGGAGCCACCGCATTGCAAACCCACGGTGATGTATTCAGCAGACACCGGCTCGCGGCGTGCGGTGTCGGCCTGCGGCAGCATCTCGCGCACCAGCGCGATGCCTGCCTCTATTGAACGGCGCGTGCCGCCGGCCTGTTCGATGTTCAGCGTCTTCAGCATCGGCCCGGCCTGCAGCCCCTGATGCGCCAGGAAATCAGCCAGGTCGTTGTGCTCGTTGCCGAGCGCGATCACCAGCGCCCCGGCGGTATTCGGATGCCGGATATAGCCCCCCAGCGTGCGGCGCAGCAAGTCCATCGGCTCGCCGCTGCGTTCCATGCCGGCGCCCTGCTCATGGATGTAGGGCACCACGCCGTCCACGTGCGGATAGTCCCGTAGCGCGGCCTCATCGAAGGCGTTGGCGACCTTGCGGGCCACTGTCGAGCCGCCGTGCCCCACCACGAAGATGCCGATATAGTTGCGCGTGGCCACGCGGCCGTCGGTGCGGAAAATGCCCTGGAACCTGGCGCGCTGCGCCTCGGGAACGAACTCGGTGGGCTTGTAGTCCAGTCCTTGCCGGTAGTCCTTGACCAGATCGCCGAACGCGATGTTGTGGCTGTGCATCCAGGTACCCGGCGGCAGGTCCTCGGTGGCAAAGCCGATCACGGTGTTGTACTTGAACACGGGTTCGCCCTTGGCGATAAAGCGTGCCGCGATCTTGTGGCCGGACGGCACGTCATGCAGCGTGGTCAGGTGCTCGGAGGGTACGGCAGTGCCGGCTGGCACTTCGGTGCGTGCGACGACAACATTGTCGGCGGGATCCAGTCGGATGAAGGGGTTGCGGGTGGCGCTCATGGTGATTGTGGATTCGTTCGTGGACGTCGTCATGCAAGCACCCCGATCGGCCAGGGCACGAACTCGTTCTCGCCAACGCCCAGTTCCTCGCTCTTGGTCTGCTTGCCTGACGCGTGCGCCAGCATCTGCCCGAAAATCTGCCGGCCCATGATTTCGATCGAGACCTCGCCCGTGCCGGCGGGGCCGCAATCGATATCAAGGTCGTCCTCGAGTCTGGCGAACAGGCTGCTGGTCTCGGCCAGCTTCAGCGTCGGTGCCGGCATCGCGCCGAAGGCGCTGCCGGTGGCAGTGGTCACACACACCAGGTTGGCGCCGGCCGCGATCTGGCCGGTGGCGGAGACCCCCTCATAGGCCGGCGCATCCATGAAGACCAGTCCATGGGTGGATACCGGGTGCGCGTAACCGATGACGGCGGCAAGCGGCGCATGGCCGCCGCGCTGCAACCCGGCTGCTGCCGCCTGTGCGGCACGGAGCGAGCCGTCCTGCAGGCGCGTGTCGCGCCCGGCGTGATAGCTGCGCCACCAGTCCACGCGCGCAGCCAGCGCCTCGCGGACGGCGGGCGTGGCGGCGCGTGCGGCCAGGGCATCTCCGCCTTGCGCGACGTCGGCGGAGCCTGACAGCACCGCCGTGCCGCCCGCGGCGATCAGCAGGTCGACAGCGGCGCCAAGGGCGAGATCCGCCGTCGCGGCGACCGAACCCTCACGGCCAGCCGTTTGCAGGCCGACGACAAGGTGCGCAGCCGATACGGTCTCGCGCCGGCAGTCGTTGGCCAGCGGCAGCATGTCCCGGATCGCGGCAATGCCAGCCTCGATGGTGTTGGCCGTGCCGCCGAGTTCCTGCATGACCAGCGTTTTCAGCATCGCACCGGTCGCCAGCTGCTCTTGCTCCATGAAGCCGTAGATGTTGTTGCGCTCACAGCCAAGCGCAATGACCAGGCCGCCGGCAATGTTGGGATTGCGGAATGTGCCGGCGATGGTCCGGCGCAGCAGGTCCATCGGCTCGCCGGTCATCTCCATGCCGCAACCGATCTCGTGGACGAACGGCACCACGCCGTCGATGTTCGGATAATCGGCCAGGCGCGCTTCGGTGAACCAGTCGGCAACCTTGCGCGCGACGGTGGCGCCGCAGTTGCCGACCACGAAGACGCCAAGGTAGTTGCGCGTGGCCACGCGGCCATCGGTGCGAACGATGCCTTCGAACGTGGCATGCGACGCGCTTGGTGCTTGGGTGCCGGGGGTATCTTGCATGTTGTCTCGCGAATGCCGTCACGCCCGGGTGCTTGATGAGGCTGACGGTCGTCTGTCTGTTGGACGCGCTTCCATTCTTCGAGATGCTCGCGGACAATACAAGCCGACCAGCGCCGGCGCAGCATGCGCGTCCCAAACAATGGGACAGATGCACACCCGGCGGTCCATACACGCTTCAATACATCACATCTCCTTCGTCACAGCAACCATGTCACGCGATTCCCGCAACGCCAGAATCCATGCGAGCGCAGCCAGCCCCGGCGGGAAGATGATCGACGTAGCGCGCATGGCCGGTGTATCGCGCGTCACGGTGTCGCGCGCCATCAGCCATCCGGAACTGGTGTCGCCGGAAACGCTGGCCGCGGTGCAGGCCGCCATCGCGCAACTGGGCTACGTGCCCAACCTGAACGCGGGCAGCCTGGCCACGCGTCGCTCACGCATCGTCGGCGCAATCGTCCCTACCTTGGCGAATTCATGGTTTGCGGAAACCGTGGATGGGCTGGGCGAAATGCTGGAGGAAAGCGGCTATCAGCTCTTGCTGGGGCAGTCGCGCTATCGCGAAGCAGGCGAGGAAGCATTGATCGACACGTTCATTGGCCGCCAGGTGGACGCGCTGGTGCTGACCGGCGTCGACCACGGTGATGCGGTCCGGCGCAAGCTGCGCGCGTTCGGCAAGCCGGTGGTCGAGACCTGGGACCTGGCCGATGATCCCATCGACATGGTCGCGGGCTTTTCCAACGAGGCGGCAGGCGCCGCGGTCGCGCACTACCTGGCGCAACGGGGTTACCAACGCCTTGGCTTTCTTGGCGCGCAGGAACATCGCGCCGGCAAGCGGCTCGCCGGCTTCCGTGCCGCGGCGGCAGAACTTGGCTTGCCGGAGATTGAGGCGCAAGCCGTGCCGCCGCCGTCGACCATCGAAGACGGTGCATGGTTGCTGCGCCAACTCGTCACGCGGGCCCCGCAACTACAGGCGGTCTGCTGCAGCAACGACACGCTCGGTGTCGGCGCGTTGCTCGCCTGCCGGCAAGAGGGCTGGGCAGTGCCACAGCGCATGGCCGTGGTCGGCTTCTCTGACCTGGCGATCGCCGCGGCCAGCCAGCCCACGCTGTCCAGTGTACGCGTGCAAGCGCGCGAGATGGGCCGGCAGGCCGCACGCATGCTGCTGGAACGCCTGACCGGCGTGGCCGGTGACGACAGCCCGCGCGTGGCAGACCTCGGCTTCAGCGTGATCAGCCGCGAGAGCAGTTGACGCTCAGTGCTTTGCCGGCGTCGACCAGACGCCCGCGGCCTGCAGCAGCCCGCGCGTATAGCCGAGCGCGAACGACATGAAGCGCTCGCGGTTTTCGTCGAGATCGGACACCGGTACGTGATCGGGACACAAGGGACCCTTGTAGCCGCCACGCTGGTAAGCCTTGATCGCCTGGAACATGTCCACGTCGCCTTCATCCGGGAACACTTCCTGGAAGTCCAGGTAGCCCCCCCGGATATTGCGGAAGTGGACCATGAAGATCCGGCCGGTCGACGCGAACTCTTCGATTACCGGGATCATCGCCTTGCCCGGCTCGGTGAACATCTCGGCCACCGTTCCCTGGCAGAAGTTCAGCCCGTGGTTCTTGCTCGGGCTCAGTGCCAGGAATCTGCGGATCCCGTCGGCGGATCCCACCACGTGCTCGATGCCGTTGAGGCCGCCGACCGGGTACGCCGGATCATGCGGATGGCAGGCCAGCCGCACTCCGGCACGGTCCGCCGCCGTCACCAGCCCTTCCACAAGGAACTCGATCGCATCCCAGCCCGCCTTCTCCGTGACCGGCGGCACGTCGCGCGCCATCTTCTGGCCGCACAGCGTCGCGCTCTCGGCACCGCCCTCTTCCTGGTTGGTTGGATAGCCCACGCCCCAGTATGAGTGCTTGCGGTCTTCCTCCGGCGAGTACTCGGCATAGACGAAGCCCGAGTTCTGCGCGCCGCCGCGGCCGGGCCTCAAACCCGTGCGCGTGATGCCCACCATCTGCACGTTGTACTTGAGACAGGTGATGCCGGCATCGGCCGCCTTCTGGATGTTCTGGGCCAGCACATCGCGCTGCTTGCGCGCACTGTCCAGGTCGATCAGCGAGTCCAGCAGGATCGATCCCACATCCAGCGCGAACACCTCGAGCTTCAGGCCGAAGCTTTCCACCCACTTGCGATAGCTGGTCAGCTTGCTGGTGTCCCAGGCGCTGACGCCGCCGGCCGCCGACACCAGCTCGGTGCCGCGGTTGTCGAGCACCACGCTCTCCACGCCCAGTTGCGTGGAGAGGCGCAAGCGGCGCTCATCGGGGTTTAGCAGTTGTTCGCTGATGTACATGTGGCGTCTCCGTAACGTCGAATCGGGCCGTGGCGAGGCGGAATGCCATCGCCGCTGGGAAAAATGAACACGTGTTCATTGTTCTCATTCCGCAGGTTGCCGGCAAGTGACGGCAACGCCTGACTCCCTCCGCAATCCCACGTGCTGGGACACTGCGGGCCCTTTGATAAGCCGCGCCTTTCCAAGATGGGCACGTGTTCACTACGATTTCGCCCAACTTGCGCCCGAACGGGCCGAACAAGACCACACGGAGACGTCGTATGTCCGGTACGCATCACCCGGCCGCGCCCAAGGCGGCTACTACCGCTATCTCACCCTTGCCCTCATCACCATCGTCCTGGCCCTGAGCACGGGCGATCGCGCCACCCTTTCCGTTGCCGGCCCGCACATGTCGAAAGACCTCGGGCTGGATGCCGTGCAGATGGGCTGGCTGTTTTCCTCGTTCGCCTGGGCCTACGTGCTGAGCCAGGTGCCGGCCGGCTGGCTGGTGGACAAGATCGGCGCCAGGGCCGCCATCACCGCCGGCCTGGTGCTGTGGTCCTGCACCACCCTGCTGATGGGCGCGGTGCACTGGTTCACCTTCGCCTTCGCCGCGCTGCTGGTACTGCGCTTTCTGCTTGGGGCGATGGAGTCGCCGGTCGGCCCGGCATCCGGGCGCGTCATCGCAGCGTGGTTCCCGGCGTCGGAGCGCGGCGTGGCTGGCGCAATTTTCAACAGCGCGCAGTACCTGTCGCTGGTGGTCTTCACGCCCCTGATGGGGTGGCTGGACCATCAGTTCGGCTGGAATCACATCTTCACGGTGATGGGCGGGCTTGGCATCCTGCTGGCGCTGGTCTGGATGCGCCAGTACTTTTCGCCGGCGGAGCATCCTCGCGCGAGCCCCGCGGAGATTCGCTACATCGAGGCCGGCGGCGCCCTGGTCCACCTTGGCGGCAAGCGCGCCGCCGACGCCGCCAGGCCCACGCTGGCCGATATCGGCCAGTTGTTCCGCAGCCGCATGCTGGTGGGCATCTTCATTGCCCAGTACTGCATCACCTCGATTACGTGGTTCTTTGTCTCGTGGTTCCCCAGCTACCTCGTCAACGGCCGTGGATTCTCGATTCTGCAAGCGGACTTCGTGGCCGCCGTGCCGGCGATCTGCGGCTTCCTTGGCGGGGTCTCGACGGGCTTTGTCTCGGATGCGCTGTTGCGACGTACGGGCTCGCTGACGCTGGTGCGTAAGCTGCCGATCACGCTCGGCCTGCTGCTCAGTGCCAGCATGATCGCGTGCAACTACGTGAACACGGACTGGCTGGTGATTGCGCTGATGAGCGTGGCGTTCTTCGGCAAAGGCTTCGGCTCACTGGGCTGGACGGTGGTGGCCGACACCGCGCCGGCACGCATTGTCGGCAGCACCGGCGGCGTATTCAACGCGGTGGGCAATGTGGCCGGCATCGTCACACCGATTGTGATCGGCTATATCGTCGCCAATACGCACTCGTTCAACGGCGCGCTGGTCTACGTGGGCGCGCACGGCCTGGTCGCCATCCTCTGCTACTGGCTGGTGGTCGGCCGGATTGAACGCATGGTACTCCCTGCGCCACCCGCTGCCGCCACGACGCGCCAGCCAGGCACGGCTTACCGCGCCGCAGCGTGCGGCGCCGACGCTGGCAGGTCCGCCTGATCGCGGCGCCGGGCCGCACGCCAGACACCTTCAGCGAGATACAGACATGCCTGAATTGAAGAAGATGCGCAGCCAGCGCTGGCTGGGCCGGGAAGACTTCCGCACGTTCAACCATCGCTCGCGCATGATGCAGATGGGCTACGACCGCAAGGACTGGGAAGGCAAGCCACTGATTGCCATCCTCAACAACTGGTCCGATTACAACCCGTGCCACATGCATTTCAAGCACCGCGTGGAGGAAGTCAAGCGCGGCGTGCTGCAGGCGGGCGGATTTCCGCTGGAAATCCAGACCGTGTCGCTTGGCGAAAACCTGATCAAGCCCTCCGCCCTGCTCTATCGCAATATGCTTGCGATGGAAGTGGAAGAGATGATCCGGGCCTACCCCGCCGACGGCGTGGTCCTGATGGGCGGCTGCGACAAGACCACCCCCGCCATGCTGCTGGGTGCCACCAGCGCCAACCTGCCGTGCATCTTCCTGCCGGCCGGCCCGATGCTGCGGGGCAACTGGGGCGGCAAGACCCTCGGATCGGGTTCGGATGCGTTCAAGTACTGGGACGACAAGCGCGCAGGCATCATCGACAATGACGAGTGGGAAGCCATCGTCGGCGGCATCGCCCGCAGCCACGGTACTTGCATGACCATGGGCACGGCCAGCACGATGACCGCCATCGCGGAGGCGCTGGGCATGACGCTGCCAGGCGCGTCTTCGATCCCCGCCGTCGACGCCAGCCACCAGCGCATGGCCGCCAATGTCGGCCGGCGCATCGTCGAGCTGGTGGAAGAGGACCTGCGTCCGGCGCAGATCCAGACCCGCGATGCGTTCCTGAACGCCATCACCGTGGCCATGGCCATGGGATGCTCCACCAACGCGATCATCCACGTGATTGCTCAGGCGCGGCGTGCGGACCAGGACATCGGGTTGAAAGACTTCGACCGTATCAGCCGCGAAGTGCCTGTCGTCGTCAACGTCCGTCCCAACGGCACCAGTCAGTACCTGATGGAGGACTTCTATTACGCAGGTGGCTTGCCGGCATTGATGAGGACGCTGAGCCCGCACCTGCGACTGGATGTACCGACCGTCACCGGCAAGACGCTGGGCGAGAACATCGAGGGCGCACGCGTGTTCAACGACGACGTCGTCCGCCCGCTCGACAAACCGGTCTATGCGGAAGGATCGTTGGCTGTGCTGCATGGCAACCTCGCGCCGGATGGCTGTGTGATCAAGCCAAGTGCGATGAGCGCAAGGTTCCTGGTGCATAGCGGCCCGGCTATCGTCTTCGACGACTACCCGAGCCTGAAGGCAATGCTGGAGGATGAGAATGCCGACATTACCGAGGACCACGTGATCGTGCTGCGCAATACGGGCCCGAAGGGCGGACCAGGCATGCCGGAATGGGGCATGATCCCGATCCCGCAAAAACTCCTGAAGCTGGGCGTGCGCGACATGCTGCGCATATCCGATGCCCGCATGAGCGGCACGAGCTACGGCGCGTGCGTGCTGCATGTTGCCCCGGAAGCCTATGTCGGCGGCAATCTTGCCCTGGTGCGGACCGGCGACATCGTCGCTGTCGACGTGCCGAACCGGCGCATCGAAGTGAAGGTAGCGGACGAGGAACTGGCTCGCCGCCGTGCTGCATGGCAGCGACCCAAGCCCCGCTTCGGCCGTGGCTACGGCTGGATGTTCACCGAACACATCCTGCAGGCCAACGACGGTTGCGACATGGACTTTCTGCAGACGCAGTTCGGCGAGAGCGCAGGTGAACCGGACATTTTCTAAGCAGAGATATCTTCGCAGAACGTCGACGGGGCAACTACGGCTGAGAACGGAAAGCATTGCGGATCAAAGTGCTTGGCGCGCTAGCCCGAACACCGCAGTCGAGCTCATAAGCCGTAAGTGGTCCGCAGGTCATCGACGCTGGCGGCTGTGGGAAAGGCAGCACGGGCAGGCGCGCTCACGTTTATTCAGCCTTGCGATCTTGGCCTGCCTGACTTGACCGTTAGGCTGTGACCTCGCCTATCCTCTCCCGTAGGACAAAGGAAAGGTGGGTCTTCCGCACTTTGTGTGACGGCCCCGTCGAGGGCTTGATCTCGGGCCGATCTGGCCCCACGTTGATCGTTAGCATGAGCCAAGTTCTCGGTGGGATCGATCGTCGTAGAAGAGAGCGTGCAAAATCTTGGGAGACCCCACCTCCACGCCTGTGCGCCCTCGTCACACTAAGTGCGGAAGACCCAGAATTGCTTCGCTCTACGGCACCCGGCTTAACCCAGCGCACGCACCGAACTGCTGATGGCACGCGCGCTCTGCAGCAACGGCGGCGCCAGCCGGGCCTGCGCCTCTTCCAACGACCACCGGCTGGTGGGCGCGACCACATGGATGGCGCCAAGCGGCCGTCCGTTGCCGGCGATCACCGGCGCGGCAAGCGTCATGTCGCCGTGAAACAGTTCCTCGCAATTGATCGCATAGCCGCGCTGTCGCGCTTCACGCAGCGTCGCCACGATTTCCGCGACATCCGTGCGTGTATGCGGCGTGTGCGCGACGCGTTCCGAGCGCTCGATCAGCGTCAGCGCCTCGCCTTCCGGCAAAGCGCTCAGGTAGGCGCGGCCGGAGCCGGTGCAGTACATGGGAATGCGGCTGCCGATCGGCATGTGTACCGGCACGAACTGGGCGCTGACAAAGCGCGCGACATAGACCATGTCCGCCTGGTCCGGCTCCGTCAGGCAGGTGGTTTCCGTCGTCAGCTTGGTCAGTTCCGACAGGAATGGATTGGCCACGTCGATCAGCGGATCGGCGGCCAGGTAATTGAATCCGATCCGCATCACCCGCGGCGTCAACTGATAGCGCCTTGTCTTGGGATGTTTGCGCAGGTAGCCCAGGTGCTCCAGCGTGAAGACCATGCGCTGCGCGGAACTCTTGTTGATGCCAGCCGCCTCGGCAACCTCGCCGATGGTCATGGTGCGCCGCACGGCGCTGAAGGCGGCCAGCACGGCCAGCCCTTTTTCCAGCGACTGGTTGAACAGCAGGCTGGCCGCTTCTTCGACCGGGGGGTGAGAGTCTGGCATCACTGGGGACCTCAGGATTGATGTCATAAGAATCGTATATCGATTCGCCTGAAGCAACTAGTGGTTTTTATCTATTACGAATTGATCGATGCGGATCGAATATTGGCATGCAGGTTGCGTAAACCGCGAAACGCGCACCTTGGCGCGCCCCCTGACCCCCAAGCTAGGAGTGTTCCCATGTCTATCGCCACCATTTCCCGCCGCGCTGCACTGGTTCTGTGCGTGGCCGGCACCCTTTCGACCGCTTCGTTCGCCTGGGCCCAGGGAGGCGCACCAACCTACAACGTGGGCGCGACAGCCACAGGCGTGCCGTTTACGTTCCTCGATGTGAAGACCAACAGCATCCAGGGCATGATGGTCGACACGGTGACCGCCGTGGGCAAGGCTGGCGGCTTCAACGTCAATGTGCAGCAAACCGCGTTCGCGGCACTGATTCCTTCGCTGACCTCCAGCAAGATCGACATCATCTCGGCGGCGATGCTCAAGACGCCCGCGCGGCAGCAAGTGGTGGATTTCAGCGATCCGGTCTACTCCTACGGCGAGGGGCTTATCGTCAAGAGCGAGGACAACAAGGCCTACACCACGCTGGACGAGCTCAAGGGCGAGACCGTCGGCGCGCAGGTCGGCACGGTGTTCCTCGATATGCTCAACAAGAAGGGCATCTTCAAGGAAGTGCGCAGCTACGACTCGATCGCGGACATGACGCGCGACCTTTCGCTTGGCCGCATCAAGGCAGGCCTGGGCGACCAGCCGCTGATCGCCTACCAGTTGCGCCAGCACGCGTTTCCGGGCGTCAAGCTCGTCACGAGCTACAAACCGGTCAATGTGGGCGACGTCTGCCTGGTGGTCCGCAAGGGTGACACCGAAACGCTGGCAAAGGTCAACAAGGCCATCGCGCAGATCAAGGCCGACGGCACGCTGGCGAAGATCATCCAGAAATGGGGGCTGTAACAGCCATGGACGGCGCAACGTTCCTAAACCACGCACGCGAGTTCCTGCCCATCCTGCTTCAGGGTGCGGTGGTCACGGTACAGGTGACCGTGCTGTCGTTCCTGCTCAGCAGTGTCATCGGGCTGGGGCTGGCGCTGATGAAGCTGTCTCCCGTCAGCGTGCTTTCCAACGGGGCGGCGGCGGCGATCAATGTGATCCGCGGCCTGCCGATCATCGTCCAGCTTTTCTACATCTACTTCGTGCTGCCGGATGCGGGGATCCACCTCACCGCCTTCCAGGCGGGCGTGATCGGGCTCGGCATCGCCTACTCCGCCTACCAGGCCGAGAACTTCCGCGGCGGCATCGAGGCCGTCGATCCCGGCCAGCGCGAGGCGGCGCAGGCCATGGGCATGCGCGGACCGCTCATCATGCGCCGCGTGATCCTGCCGCAGGCCTTCCGCATCGCGCTGCCGCCCTATGGCAACACGCTGGTGATGATGCTCAAGGACTCGTCGCTCGTTTCCACCATCACCGTTGCGGAGATGACGCGCGCGGGCCAGTTGATCGCCTCGTCGACGTTCCAGAACATGACGGTCTACACGCTGGTGGCCCTGCTCTACCTGCTGATGAGCCTGCCGCTCGTCTATGGCCTGCGCCGCCTGGAGCAGCGCTTCGGTGCCGGAAGGAAGAAACCATGATCGACATCCAGAATCTGCACAAGCACTTCGGCGATCACCACGTGCTGCGCGGCGTGGGCCTGCATGTCAGCAAAGGCGAGGTGGTCTGCCTGATCGGCCCATCCGGCTCAGGCAAATCCACCGTCCTGCGCTGCATCAACGGGTTGGAATCCTATGACGGCGGCGAGATCCGCGCGTTCGGGGAGCGCGTAGACCGCGACAGCAAGGACATCCATCGGCTGCGCAGCCGCATGGGCATGGTGTTCCAGCGCTTCAACCTGTTCCCGCATCGCACGGTGCTCGAGAACGTGATGGAAGGCCCGGTCTATGTGAGAGCCGAGAGCCGCGACAAAGCGCGCGCCGATGCGATGAGCCTGCTCGACAAGGTCGGGCTGGCGGCAAAGGCACAGGCGCACCCGGCACAACTCTCCGGCGGCCAGCAGCAGCGCGTGGCGATCGCCCGCGCACTGGCGATGAAGCCCGAAGCCATGTTGTTCGATGAGCCGACCTCGGCCCTCGACCCCGAACTGGTCGGCGACGTGCTCGAGGTCATGCGCGACCTCGCGCGCGAAGGCATGACCATGATCGTGGTCACGCATGAGATGGGCTTTGCGCGGGAGGTGGCCGACCGCGTCTGCTTCCTGCACAGCGGCACCATCGTCGAAGAAGGCCCCGCGGCGCAGGTACTGGGCGCACCCCGCCAGCCGCGCACGCAGGACTTCCTGCGCCGCGTGCTGCACAAGCCGGCCGAGGCAACGGGAGACCTCGCCCTATGATCCCCACCCAGTCCGCGCCGGGCCAGCCAGCCTGCCCCGCCCCGCTGCCGCCGTCGCTGTGGGCTGCCACCGCCCCGCCCGCCCCCGCCACGCCGCCGTTGCAGGACTCGAGAACAGTCGATGTGCTCGTGATCGGCGGCGGCTACACCGGCCTGTCGACGGCGTTGCACCTCGCCGAGGCCGGCGCCCAGGTGTGCGTGGTCGAAGCCAATGAGCCTGGCTGGGGCGCATCGGGGCGCAACGGCGGGCAAGTCAATCCCACCCTGAAGCACGATCCGGACGAACTGGTCCGGATGCTTGGCGGCGAGCGCGCCGAACCCCTGATCGACGCCGTTTCGCGCTCCGCCGACCTGGTGTTCGACCTGATCGCCCGCCACGGCATTGACTGCCAGCCGGTGCGCAGCGGCTGGCTGCAGCTCTCCTATTCGCCCAGGGCTGTGCCGGCCATGCACGCTCGAGCGCGCCAGTGGGAACGTCGTGGCGCCCCCGTCGAGATGCTTGACCAGGCGCAAGTGGCGCGGCGCGTCGGGACGCAGGCGTTCGCAGGCGGCTGGCTCGATGGCCGCGCAGGTGGCATCCAGCCGCTGGCCTACGCGCGCGGACTGGTCCGGGCGGCGCAGCAAGCGGGAGCCGCCATCCATGGCAGCAGCGGCGTCACGGCGCTGGCGCGGCAAGGTGCCAAGTGGGTGGCGAACATTGCGACGGGCGCGACAGTCACTGCCGACCGCGTGGTGATTGCCACCAACGGCTATACCGGTTCGCTCTGGCCCGGCCTGCAGCAGACGCTGCTCAGCGCCAACAGTTTTATCGTGGCCACGCGCCCGCTCGAAGGCGAGAATGCCCAGGCCATCCTGGCACGCGGCGAGACGGCGTCGACCTCGCAACGCCTGCTGCTTTACTTCCGCAAGGACCACGCCGGACGGCTGCTGATGGGAGGCCGCGGTTTTTTCGCCGATCCGCGCCACCCACAGGACTTTGCCCATCTGGAGCGCTCGCTGGCGCTGCTGTTCCCACAGCTAGGGCCGCTGGAATTTGAGTACCGCTGGGCAGGCCGCATCGCCGTCACCCGCGACTTCATGCCGCATATCCACGAACCGGCCCCAGGCGTGACGATTGCGGTGGGCTGCAACGGTCGGGGCATCGCGCTGTGCACGAGCTTCGGAAAGCATCTGGCCGCCAGGCTGACGTCAAATGGTGAGCCATTTCCCTACCCGCTTTCGCCTCTGGCACCGATTCCGCTGCATGGCCTGCAGCGCTTCTATATTGCCGCGGGGGTCGCGTGGTACAGCTTGCTCGACAAGTTTGGCTGACAAGGCGACGTGTCCGCCCTGCCCCGGGCCGGCCGCTGTATCGCGCTCGAACTGCGGAAACGTGGGAGCGTACGGGAAGGCCATACGCTCAGCTCGGCGGGAAGGCGCTTGATCTTCGGCTGCCTAGCGCGAATGATCGTGCGGCGCTACCTGCCATCGGTCTGGCTCACTATCTCAAAGCGATGGATTAATTGGCTTGCCTTACACCATCAGCCGTGCACCCCGAGGTGGCCTGATCGTGGCAGTGCTGAATGTGATTGCCAAGGCCAAAGCACGCTGCCGGCTGGGAACTGTGACCGGGCACTTTTTCCCAGCGTTAGGGCGCTTGTCGCTGCACCGGTTCTCCGGGCGGGCTTACTGCCGCAGATTCTGCGTTCCGGACAAAGCAGTTCGCAATTCGATGTGGACTGGAGCGGCAAGATCAGCGTGATGCACGGCAACGTTGCACTTATGCTCGAAAGCATGAGCACGACCGTTGCATCCTCTGAGCCGCCCACCGCCGGCCCCACTGCGGACGACCACGCCCATCCCCGCCTGGGCGCCGCGCTTGCCTACATTCACCAGCACCTGGGCGAACCGCTGCCGCTGCCGCTGCTGGCCGACCTCGTCCAGCTGAGCGTCGGGCGCTTCGTGACCGTGTTCCGGCTGACGCTGGGCATGACGCCGCATCGCTACATCAGCCTGAAGCGAATCCGGCGCGCGCAATGGTTGCTCAGGCAGGGCCACTCTCCGGCGCTGACCGCGCACGAGTGCGGATTCTATGACCAGAGCCACTTCACGCGCTGCCTGAAGAGCGTCTGCGGCATGACGCCACGGCAGTTCCAGACGGCCAGCGCACCGCCCCCCGGGAATGCCGGCCGTAGCCTGCCAAAGCCCAGGGCTCAGGTTGCCGATGGGAACAGCCGTTCGATGGGATAGTGCGTCTTGATGAAAGGCGACTTGATCACGATGAAACTGAAGTACTTCTCGATCCCGATATTGCGCTCCAGCAGGCTTTCCATTAGTTCCTGGTAGTGGTTGACCCCACGGGTGATGAACTTGAGCAGGTAGTCATAGCCGCCGCTGACAAGGTGGCATTCGACGATCTCGTCCACCGCGCACACTGCCTTCTCGAAGCGCACAAAGTCCTCGCGATGGTGGTCCTCCAGCGTGATCTCCGTGAACACCGTCAGGATATCGCCCAGCTTGTCCATCCGGATCTGGGCGCTGTACCCGCCGATATAGCCGGCCTGCTCCAGCCGCTTGACGCGGATCAGGCACGGGCTGGCGGAAAGACCCACGGCATCGGCGAGGTCCACGTTGGTCATGCGGCCGTTCTTCTGCAGCTGGGCAAGGATGCGGAGGTCGAGTCGGTCAAGTTTGATGGGGGCGGACATGGGCTTTCAAGACTGGAATGACTGACACATTGTCCCCGCACGGCTCGGCGAGGGCAATCGGGGCACGCCCGGGAAGGGAGGCCGCATCCTTTCAGTACCCTTTCGCACGATCCACCAGCCCGATCAGCGGCTCGCCGCGCTGCAGGCGGCGCAGATTGTCGAGTACGACCCGGGCCGCCGTGCCTGGCTGCGTCATGCTGGCAATATGGGGCGTGAGCCAGACCCTGGGGTGGCGCCACAAGGGGTGTCCCGCAGGTAGCGGCTCCGGATGCGTGACATCAAGAATGGCATCGCCGAGCTGCCCCGAATCCAGCGCGGCCAGCAGGTCCGCATCGTTCAGGTGCTGCCCGCGCCCGACATGCACCAGCCCTGCCCCACGCGGCAGCGCGCCAAACACGCGAGCGCTCAATACTCCACGTGTTTCGTCCGTCAGCGGCAGCAGGCAAACCAGGATATCGGTGCGCGCCAGGAACGCATCCAGGCTCTCCGGGCCGCCATAGCACTGCACCCCTTCCAGGCGGCGCGGCGACCTCGCCCAGCCGGCGCAGTCGAAGCCGAACAGCCGCAGGTGCTCCAGCACCGCCTGGCCGAGCGAGCCGAGGCCGAGCACGCCAACGCGGCGCTCGTGTGCCGGACGCACCTGCAGGGGCTGCCACGCTTCCTGCGCCTGCTGCCGCTGGTACGCCGGCATGTCGCGATGCAGGGCGAGCACCGAGAACACGACGTACTCCACCATCCCGTCGACGATGCCGGGCTCGATCATGCGCACCAGCGGCACGTGCGCAGGCAGCGCGTCGAGGTCGAACTGGTCGATGCCGGCCCCCGTCGAAAACAGTACCTGCAGGTTCGGGAACCGTTGCGCGATCTGGTCGGGAGGCTCCCAGGCCGCCAGGTACCGGACCTGTCCCGGATCGCCGATATCGGGCCAGATGCGGAAATCGATGCCAGGGGCCTCGCGCGCGAAGACCTCGGCCCAGTCCCGGCCGCGCACGGGATCGGCCTTGTACAGGAAAGTCGTCTCTTGATGCATTGTCATTATCCGAGTGCCTTGTCGGCCAGCGCAAAGGAGAGGAATGGTGCCGTCGGCGCGACCGGAGTTCCCCGGGCCAGCACCGCCGCATCGGCGACGTGCGCCAGGCCGAGGCAGCCAAGCCAGTCCTCGAGCTCGCTGTCGACGTGAACGTCCAGCCGCAGCACGCGCCCGGTCACCAGGCCGGCCAGGTGCGCGATCATGGCCTTGGCCGCCATCGCGCACGGCGCGACCACGGGGCCGACCGCCGCGCCGCGGCCAAAGCGCCGCAGGATCGCGAAGCCGAGCGGCCCGTCGGGGTGATCCAGCACCACCGTGCCGATCGACTGGCGCAGCCAGGCCTGGATCAGCGGCAGGCGCTCAACACCGTGGGCCCCTTTGTCCATCCCGACCAGTAGCTGCAGGTCATTGCGACCGCCAGGACGCAGGCGGCAGTCTTCAGGCAGCGCCATCAACGGCGCCAGCAACGCTTTGCCCTCATATTGATGCACCTCGCCGATGCGCTCGAACCCCATGCGCGCATAGAAGCGATGCAGCTTCCCGGTGGCGTGAAGCAGCACCGTGCGACCGTCCAGGCCAGCACATAGCGCCTCCAGCAACACGCTGCCAATCCCCCGCCCGCGGAAGGCCGGGGCAACGATGACCAGCCCGATCGACGCGTCGCGCTCGCCCCACAGCCAGCGCATGCCGACACCGACCACCGCGCCGCCGAGTTCGGCAACGCGGCCCTCGCCCATCTGGAACAGCGTCTTCCAGTCGCTGAGGCGATGCGGCCAGCGTGCATCGTCCGAAAGCGCAAGCGCGACGGGCAGGTCGGACTGCGCCATCGGGCGGATGACGGGCGGTCCATCGCTTGCATGGAGGGGAGGCTGCGCGGAATTCATTGCGGTAGGGCCAGCGCCGGACGAAGAGAGAGTCCTGATGATGCGATGAACAGGCAAAGCCCGGATAGGAAAAATTTGCTGCACCAGAGGATGCACCGACGCTGTGCCACGCCTAGGGTAATCCCGGGGAATGTTGCGGTGCACATGCACGCCCGCTGTGCGCATGGCAGGCAATGCCAAACCGCCCACGTGAAACCGCAGGTTTTACTGTCATGGCGCGGAATACCCCACAAAGCCATCGGTCGCACATGCTTCAATGTCAGGGAGATGACACGTTGCGCGACCGTGCCGCCTGACCAGGGGCTTGCCCCGCGCCGCATGGTCGTGAGTTTCCGCTTTCGCAATCCCCCGAACTCCGGCCCCTTCCAGGAGCTATTGCCATGTCAGACAAGAAGCCGTTCGAGCGCCTCATTGGCCCCGCAGAATCCACCAGGATCATGAGCGCCCTGCGCCATGGCGCCAGCCGGCGCGACGTCCTGAAGATCCTGGCCGCCGGCGGCATGCAGCTTGGCCTTGCCGGCAGCCTTGCGGGCGCGGCTGTCTCGGCCCATGCGCAGACGCCGCGCCGCGGCGGCCGCATCCGTGTGGGCAGCGACAACGCGTCGCCCAGCGATACGCTCGATCCGTCCAAGCAGTCCAACAAGACCGACTACTGTCGCGGGACCATGCTCTACAACGGCCTGACAAGCCTGGATGCGAAGCTGGTGCCGCAACCGGCGCTGGCTGAGTCCTTTGCCTCGCAGGATGCCGTGACCTGGGTCTTCAAGCTGCGCAAGGACGTCACCTTCCACGACGGCAAGCCGCTGACGCCGGCGGACGTGGTCTTTTCCCTGATGCGCCACAAGGACCCGGCCATCGCCTCGAAAGCGAAGACGCTGGCGGACCCGATCAAGAGCGTGAGCGCCACGGGTCCGAACGAAGTGACCGTGGTGCTGGACGGCCCCAACGCGGACTTCCCCGTCATTGTCGGCACGTTCCACTTCCATATCGTGCGCAACGGCACCACCGACTTCAACACCGGCATCGGCACAGGTCCTTACAAGCTCAAGGAATTCAAGCCTGGCGTGCGTTCGGTGATGGTACGGAACGAAAACTACTGGAAACCAGGCAAGCCTTACCTCGACGAGATCGAGTTTGTCGGCATTGCCGACGAGGGCGCGCGCGTCAATGCATTGCTGTCGGGTGATCTCGACATCGTGGCCTCGATCAACCCGCGCTCCGTCGCGCGTGTCAAGGGCACGCCCACCACCGATGTGTTCGTGACGCAATCCGGCCAGTACACCGACCTGATCATGCGCCGCGATACCGGCCCGGGCACCAACCCCGACTTTGTCCAGGGCATGAAGCTGCTGCTCGACCGGGAGCTGATGAAAAAGAGCATTGCGCTGGGCTATGCCGTGCTGGGCAATGACCAGCCGATCGATCCCACCAACCGCTTCTACTTCGCCGGGCTGCCGCAGACCAAGCTCGATCCGGAAAAAGCCAAGTTCCATCTCAAGAAGGCCAACATCGGCAGTGCCGCCATCCCGGTGGTGGCCTCCCCCGCCGCGCAGTACTCGGTCGACATGGCCCTGATCCTGCAGCAATCGGCGCGGCAGGCAGGCATCAATATCGACGTCAAGCGGATGCCCGCCGACGGCTACTGGTCCAATCACTGGCTCAACAACCCGGTCGGCTTCGGCACGGTCCTGCCGCGCGCCAGTGCCGACACGCTGCTGACCCAGTTCTTCAAGTCCGACGCGGCCTGGAACGAGTCGCGCTACAAGGACCCGAAGTTCGATGCGCTGCTGCTCGCCGCGCGCGCCGAGACCGACCTGGCCAAGCGCAAGCAGATGTACGCCGACATGCAGACCATGATCCGGCGGGACGCAGGGATCGGCATACCGCTCTTTATCGCCACCATCGACGGCTACAACAAGCGGGTCAAAGGCCTTTCCGCGATCCCGCTGGGCGGCCTGATGGGCTACTCGTTCGCCGAGCACGTCTGGCTGGCGGCCTGATCCAAGGAGACACCATGAACCTGTTCATCTTGCGCCTGCTGGCGCGGCGCATCGGTCTGGCGCTGATCTCATTGCTGGCGGTCTCGGCCATCGTCTTCGCCATCACCGCGGTATTGCCCGGCGATGCCGCGCAGGAACAGCTCGGACAGGACGCCACACCGGAAGCCCTGGCCGCGCTGCGTACCCAGATGGGCCTCGATGTCCCCGCGCCGGTGCGCTACGCGCACTGGCTGGGCGGCATGGTGACCGGCAATGCCGGCGAGTCCCTGGTCACCCGCATGCCGGTGTCGGAGGCCATCGGCAGCCGGCTGCGGCATTCGCTGCTGCTGGCCGGCCTGACCGCGCTGATCTCGGTGCCGGTGGCGCTCGGCCTCGGCATCCTGGCGGCGGTCTACCGCGGTACATGGTTTGACCGCAGCGTCAGCCTGGGCGCGGTGGCGGTGGTCTCGGTGCCGGAATTCCTGGTCGCCACGCTGGCGGTATTGCTGTTCGCGGTCCACCTGCGCTGGCTGCCGGCGCTCGCCTATATCGGCAACGACGATTCGTGGGACAAGATCCTGCGTTCGCTGGCCATGCCGGTGCTGAGTCTGTGCTGCGTGATCGTCGCGCAGATGCTGCGCATGACCCGCGCGGCGGTGATCGACCAGCTCAAGGCGCCTTACATCGAAATGGTACGGCTCAAGGGCGCATCCTCAACCCGCATGGTGCTGTTCCACGCGCTGCCCAACGCCGTCGGCCCGATTGCCAATGCCGTGGCGCTGAGCCTGTCTTACCTGCTTGGCGGCGTCATCATCATCGAGACCATCTTCAACTACCCGGGGATCGCCAAGCTGATGGTGGACAGCGTCGCCCAGCGCGACATGCCCGTGGTCCAGGTGTGCGCCATGATCTTCTGTTGTGCGTACCTGATCCTCGTCACGTTTGCCGATGTGTGCGGCATCGTCGCCAATCCGCGTCTGCGCCACCGCTGAAGCCTTGAACGCCATGCAGGAGCTGCAACTCATGTCCCCCACCTCCAACACGCACGCCACCCCCGCCGTGAGTGCCCCCGACCAAGGCGGTCGCCGCCCGCGCCTGCCCAAACTGGGCATGACCGGCTGGATCGGCTGTCTTATCCTCATCGGCTGGCTGATTGCGGCCATCGTTGGCCCGATCCTGATCAGCCATGACGGCACGCCCACGGGCGAGATCCAGATCTTCGGCCCGATCAGCGCCGCGCACTGGCTCGGCACCGACTACCTGGGACGCGACATGCTGACGCGCGTGATCCTCGGCGCGCGCTACACCGTCTGCGTGGCACTGGTCTCGACCCTGTGCGCCAGCGGCATCGGCATCACGCTGGCACTGCTGGCCACCGTCAGCGGCCGCTGGATCGATGCCGGCCTGAGCCGCGGCCTCGATACGCTCACGGCGATCCCCAGCAAGATGTTCGCCCTGATCATGGTCGCGGCGTTCGGCTCGTCGGTGTGGATGCTCGCGCTCACGGCGGCGATCATCTACATCCCGGGCGCATATCGCATCGCGCGCTCGCTGGCGGTCAACATCAACGCGATGGATTACGTGACCGTCGCCCGCACCCGCGGCGAAGGCACCGCCTACATCATGCGGCAGGAAATCCTGCCCAACATCCTCGGGCCCATGCTGGCCGACCTGGGGCTGCGCTTCGTCTACGTCGTGCTGCTGCTGGCCAGCCTCAGCTTCCTGGGCCTGGGCATCCAGCCCCCCGATGCCGACTGGGGTTCGCTGGTGCGCGAGAACATCGGCGCGCTGTCCGAAGGCAGCATGGCGGTGGTGGCGCCGGCGCTGGCGATCGCCAGCCTGACCCTCGCCGTCAACCTTGTCATCGACAACCTGCCGGGTCGCTCGGCACGTACCGGAGTCAAATAATGGGCACGTCCGTAAAGGTCAGCAATCTGCGCATCACCGCAGGCCAGGCGACGTTGGTAGACGGTGTCGATTTCGAGATCGAACCCGGCAAGGTGCTGGCGCTGATCGGCGAGTCCGGCTCGGGCAAGACCACGACCGCGCTGGCGCTGATGGGCTTCGCGCGCCACGGTTGCGAGATCTCCGGCAACATCCGGGTCGGCACCACCGACGTGCTGGGGCTGTCGCCGGGCGAACAGCGCCGGCTGCGCGGACGCACGATCACGTATATCGCGCAGAGCGCGGCGGCCTCGTTCAACCCGTCGCGCACCATCATGGACCAGGTGGTCGAACCGGCGCTGATCCACCGGCTCATGGATCGCAAAGCTGCCGAGAAGAAGGCGGTCGCGCTGTTCCGCGAACTGGCGCTGCCCGATCCCGATGCCATCGGCGAGCGCTATCCCCACCAGGTCTCCGGTGGACAGCTACAGCGCCTGATGGCGGCAATGGCCCTGATCACCGATCCCGACCTGGTGATCCTGGACGAGCCGACCACGGCACTGGACGTCACCACGCAGGTCGAAGTGCTGCGCGTGTTCCGCCGCGCGGTGCAGGAACGCCGCACTACGGCCGTCTATGTCAGCCACGACCTGGCCGTGGTGGCCCAGGTGGCGGACCACATCCTGGTGCTGCGCGACGGCAAGATGCGCGAGCTGGGCGAGACCGACCAGATCCTGTACCAGCCCGCCGACGACTACACGCGCTGCCTGCTGGCCGCGGCGCGGCCGACCGAGCGTCCGGGCGCGCCAGTGGACCCGGACAAGAGCCCCCTGCTGCTCGAAGTCCGCGAAGTTTCCGCCGGCTACGGTGCGGTCGATGCGCACGGGCAGCCGGCCTCGAAGATCCTGGAGGGCGTGGGCCTGAAGCTGTACCGGGGCCAGGCGATCGGCGTCATCGGCGAGTCGGGTTCGGGCAAGACCACGCTGGCGCGGGCAATCGCTGGCCTGGTGGCGCCGTGCCACGGCAGCATCGCCTTCAACGGCCGTCCGCTGAAACCGACGGTGGCCGAGCGCAGCCGCGATGAACTGCGGCGCATCCAGATCGTGTTCCAGATGGCCGATACCGCGCTCAATCCCGCGCGCACCGTCGAGGAGATCCTGGCGCGGCCGCTGCAGTTCTTCCACGGCCTGCGCGGCGAAGCGCAACGGGCTCGGATTCGCCAGTTGCTCGATCTCGTGCGGCTGCCGGCCGGCGTGGCGCAGCGCACGCCTGGCGGCCTGTCCGGCGGGCAGAAGCAGCGCGTGAACCTGGCCCGGGCCCTTGCGGCCGATCCGGAGCTGATCCTCTGCGACGAGATCACCTCGGCGCTGGACACCGTGGTCGGCGCGGCCATCCTTGACCTGATGGCCGAGCTGCGCAAGGAGCTGGGCGTCTCGTATCTCTTTATCAGCCACGACCTGCACACCGTGCGCTCGATCTGCGACGAGATCGTGGTGATGCAGCATGGCCGCAAGCTGACCCAGGTCGCGCACGAGGACTACGACCGCGGACCGCACCACCCCTACTACGCGCTGCTGGCGCGCTCGGTTCCCGAGCTGCGCCGCGGCTGGATCGACGAAGTCGATCTGCATATCGACGGCGCAGTGGCCGCCGCCGCCTGACCCCATTCTCAAGGAGAGTTTGTTCATGCCTTTGTCCCTCCAGAACCAGACCTTGCTTCCCGGCCGCAACTTTATCGGCGGCGAATGGTGCGGCTCCACCGACGATCGCACGCTGTCCGTGGCTGACCCCGCCACCGACGAGGTCTTCGCGACCGTGCCGGACAGCACCGCGGCCGACGCACGCCGTGCCGTCGACGTCGCTCACACGGCATTCCCGGGCTGGCGCAAGACCCCTGCAAAGCAGCGCGCGCAGATCATCAAGCGCTGGAACGACCTGATCGTCAGCCATGTGGAAGACCTTGGCCGCCTGATCTCGCGCGAGCAGGGCAAGCCATTGGCGGAAGGCAAGGGCGAGGTACTGTATGCCGCCAGCTATGTCGAATGGTTTGCCGAAGAAGCCACCCGCACCGATGGCGACGTGATCGCCGCGCCGGTCCCCGGCCGGCGCATGCTGGCACTGCGCGAGCCGGTTGGCGTCATCGCGGCAATCACGCCGTGGAATTTCCCGGCCGCGATGATCGCGCGCAAGATCGCCCCGGCGCTGGCGGCCGGTTGCACGGTAGTGTGCAAACCTGCCGAGGATACGCCGCTGACCTCGCTGGCGCTGGTCAGGCTCGCCGAACAGGCCGGCGTGCCGACCGGCGTGCTGAATATCGTCACCGCGTCGCGCGAGCGCGCGGCCGAAGTCGTCGACGTATGGCTGGACGATGCCCGGGTGCGCAAGATCACCTTTACCGGTTCGACGCCGGTGGGCAAGCACCTGGCGCGCCGCTCCGCCGATACGCTGAAGAAGCTGTCGCTGGAACTGGGCGGCAATGCCCCCTTTATCGTGTTCGATGATGCCGACCTCGACGCCGCCGTCGATGGCCTGATGGTCTCCAAGTTCCGCAACGGCGGGCAGACCTGCGTGTGCCCGAACCGCATCTATGTCCAGGACAAGGTGCATGACGCCTTCGTCGACAAGCTTGCCGCCCGCGTCGGCGCGCTGGTCGTCGCGCCCGCTACCAACCCGGCTGCGCAGATCGGCCCGATGATCAACGCGCGGGCGGTCGACAAGATCGAACGTCATGTGAAGAACGCGGTCAGCCGTGGTGCCCGCGTGGTCGTCGGCGGCGAGCGCATCCGCAACGAGCAATGCCCGGGCCCGAACTACTATGCGCCCACCGTGCTGGTCGATGTGGATGCGTCCATGGACTGCTCCTGCGAGGAGACCTTCGGGCCGGTTGCGCCGGTCACGCGCTTCAGTACCGAGGCGGATGTCGTTGCGGCGGCAAATGCGACCCCGTTCGGTCTGGCAGCGTATTTCTACTCGAATGACTTGCGGCGGATCTGGCGCCTTGCCGATGCGCTTGAGTCGGGCATTGTCGGTATCAACGAGGGAGCGCTGGCCGCGGAAGCGGCGCCCTTTGGCGGCGTGAAGGACTCCGGCTACGGACGCGAAGGGTCGCGCTACGGGCTCGACGAGTACATGCATATCAAGTACGTCTGCCAGGGGCTGCTGGACTGAACTCTCCCATCTTCCTCTCGAGCGGCCGGCGCAAGCCGGCCGCTTTGCATTTGAAGCCCCTGCCCTCCCATCGAAGGAACTGCTGTTCCTCTCGTCACAACAGAATTCGCTGCTGATCCAGGCCCCGAAATCGGTCAAAGCGAGACCAGCCTCGTCCCTATACTGGTCCGGTAATTGCCAGAAAGCGCTGGCGATAAGATCCCTAGCAGGCTTCCACCGTGCCGCACACGAACTCCATGACAGCGATGCCCCAACGCCAGGCCAGTGCGCCAACCGACCTCAATGCGCTGCTGCGATTGCGCACCCGCCTGGAAGCCGAAACCACTGCGGAAGTGCGCTTCGACGCGGTCACGCGCGCCATCTACGCATCGGAAGCCTCGAACTATCGGCAGGTTCCTCTTGGCGTCGTCATTCCGAAGTCTGTCGACGACCTGGAGACCACCGTGCGGCTGTGCGGTGAGCTTGGCGTGGCCATGGTGCCGCGCGGCGCGGGCACCTCGATGAGCGGGCAGTCGGTCAACGCCGCAGTCTGCATCGACCATTCCAAGTATCTCCACACCGTTGAGCTGGTCGATCCGGTCCGGCGCATCGGGCGCGTACAGCCAGGCGTCATCTGCGATCACCTGAAGCAGGCCGCCGCCACGCATGGCCTCACCTTCGGCCCCGACCCCGCCACCCACAGCCGCTGCACGCTGGGCGGCATGATCGGCAACAACTCATGCGGCGCCCATTCGGTGATGGCTGGCAAGACCGTCGAGAACATCGAGCGCCTGGAGATCGTCACCGCCACCGGCGCACGCTTCTGGGTCGGCGCCACCGACGAGGCCGCGTATGCCGAACATCTGGCAGCAGGCGGCGAACAGGCGCGCATCGTCAAGGCCCTGCGCGAACTGGCCGAGCGCTATGCGGACGATATCCGCGCCGGCTTCCCGCGGCTCAAGCGCCGTGTCTCCGGCTACAACCTCGACCAGTTGCTGCCGGAAAACGGCTTCCACATCGCCCGCGCACTGGTGGGGTCCGAGGGAACCTGCGCAACCGTGCTGCGTGCCGACACCTCGCTGGTAGAGGGACTGCCCGAGCGCGTACTGCTGGTGCTCGGCTTCGATACCATCTTCGATGCCGCCGACTGCGTACCCGAGCTGCTGCCGCTCGGACCGATCGCAATGGAAGGCCTGGACACCGGCATCATCGGCGGACTGAAGCAGCTCGGACTGAAGCTCGACGACATCGCCGAGCTGCCGGCCGGGAATGCCTGGCTGATGGTGGAGTTCGGCGCTGCGCAGCGCGACCAGGCCCGCGAGCTGGCAGCCCGCGCCGCCACCGCGGCACGGTCGTTCCCCACGCTGCCGAATGTAAGGCTGGTCGACGATCCCTCGCTGATGGGACGCCTTTGGGGCATCCGCGAGACCGGGGCTTCGGCAACATCGTTGTCGACCGTTCCCGGACAACCCGACCCCACCGTCGGCTGGGAAGACGCCGCGGTCGAGCCGGCCCGGCTCGGCGCCTACCTCAGAGAATTCTCCGCCCTGGTCGAGCGCTATGGCTACAAGACCAATATGTACGGCCACTTTGGCGATGGCTGCATTCATTCGCGCATCACCTTCGACCTGCGTTCCCGGAACGGCGTTGGCGACTGGCGCAAGTTCCTGGCGGAAGCGGCGGCGCTGGTCGTCAAATACCAGGGCTCATTGTCCGGCGAGCATGGCGACGGCCAGGCCAAGGGAGAGTTCCTGCCCCTGATGTTTACGCCCCGGCTGATGCAGGCGTTCCGCGAGTTCAAGGCCATCTGGGACCCGAACGGCCTGATGAACCCCGGCAAGTTGATCGATGCGATGCCGGTGGACGCCAACCTGCGCATGGGTCCGTCATACCGGCAGGATCAGGCAACCAGCGTCTTCACCTACCCGATGGGGGATGGCCCGGGCACCGGCTTTGGCCGCGAGACCGAGCGCTGCATCGGCATGGGCAAGTGCCGGTCGCTCGATGGCGGCACCATGTGCCCCAGCTTCAAGGCCACCCGTGAAGAGCGCTACGCCACGCGCGGCCGCGCGCGCCTGTTCTTCGAGATGCTCAACGGCGAAGTCATCAGCGAGACCCGTGACGGTGAGGCGGTCAAGGACTCGATGGACCTGTGCCTGTCATGCAAGGGCTGCAAGCACGACTGTCCGACGCATGTCGATATCCCCAAGTACCGCAGCGAGTTCCTGTATCGCTACTACAAGCGGCGCCTGCGCGCGCCGATGGATGCCGCGATCGGGCGGCTGGGCCAATGGCTGCCAACGGCCACGCGTGCGGCTGGCCTGCTTAATGCCCTGATGCGCAACCCGCTGACCCGGCGCGTTGGCCACGCTTTCGGCCTGGCGCGCTCGGCCGTGTTTCCCGAAATCGCCGCCACCGCATTCCGCCGCACCGGCACAGCGACCCGCCTGCGGCAGGCCGGCACGCGGCCGTACGGCCAGCGCGACGTCGTCATCTGGACCGATACCTTCAATAACGGCTTCACGCCGCATGTGCTCGAGGCCGCCGTCGCGGTGGTCGAACGGCAGGGATGGAACGCGCGGCTGAGCACGCGCCACGTCTGCTGCGGCCGGCCGTTCTATGACGTCGGCATGCTGGACCAGGCGCGCCGCAACCTGCTCGAGATCCTGGACGTACTGTCCGCGCCGATTGCCGCCGGCGTTCCGGTGCTGGTGCTGGAACCAAGCTGCCTGTCGGTGTTCCGGGATGAAATGCCGGCCCTGCTGCCTGACGAACCGCGCGCCAAAGCGCTGGCAGCACTGACGGTCACGATGGCCGAGTTCGCCACCCGCGCCGGCATGGCGCTGGACAACGATGCCGAGGTCCACCTGCACGCCCACTGCCATCACCGCGCCTGCGGCGGCACGGCGGCGGAACGCCAGCTTGGCGCAAGCGTCCTCGATACCGGTTGTTGCGGGATGGCGGGTGCCTTCGGCTATCACCGCAAGACGGCCGAGCTGTCGCAGCGGATTGGCGAGAGCACGCTGCAGCCAAAGCTTGCCGCACTCCCGGCCGATGCGCTGGTGGCCGCGGACGGCTTCAGCTGCCGCACCCAGATCCGCAAGCTGACCGGGCGCGAACCGCGCCACCTCGCAGAGATCCTTGCCGACTCCAACCCTTCGCAACCACACCGCGACTCCGACTTCGCGGAACCTGAAAGAGGCGTACTGCAATGACCCAGTCCAACCAGGCCCATATCGCGGCCCGCACCCAACATGTGCCGCATGGCGTCGTCACCGCCCATCCGATCTTTGCCGACAAGGCCGAAGGCTCGTTCCTCTGGGATGTGGAAGGACGTCGCTATATCGATTTTGTCGGCGGCATCGGCGTGCAGAATATTGGCCATAACCACCACAAGGTCGTCGAGGCGGTGCGCAGGCAACTGGGTCGGGTGACGCACGCAGCGTTCCAGGTGGTCGGCTATGACGTCTATGTCGAGCTGGCCGCGCGGCTGAACAAGCTGGTCGGCGGCGCCGAACACTACAAGACGCTGTTCGCGACAACCGGCGCGGAAGCGGTGGAGAACGCGGTCAAGATCGCGCGTGCCTACCGCAATGTGCCGGGGATCATCGCGTTCCGCGGCGGCTTCCACGGGCGTACGCTGCTCGGCTCGACGCTGACCGGCATGAGCACGCCGTACAAGCAGAACTTCGGGCCGCTGGCCGGCGACGTCTATCACACGCCCTATCCCGATGAATTCCGCGGCTTCTCGGGCGCGGATGCGATTCGCGCACTGGAAGACCTCTTTGCCACGCAGATCGCCCCGGACCGGGTCGCCGCCATCATCCTCGAACCCGTGCAAGGCGACGGCGGCTTCCTGCCGGCCGGCAACGAGTTCCTGCGGTCCCTGCGCGCGCTGACCCAGAAGCATGGCATCGTGCTGATCCTGGACGAGATCCAGGCCGGCTTCGGCCGCACCGGCAAGATGTTCGGCTTCCAGCATGCGGGCATCCAGCCCGACCTGGTCACGGTGGCGAAGAGCCTGGCCGGCGGCATGCCGCTGTCCGGCGTGGTCGGGCGTGCCGAGATCATGGACGCGCCGGCACCCGGCGGCCTGGGCGGTACGTATGCTGGCAATCCGCTCGCCTGCGCCGCCGCGCTGGCGGTGCTCGACCTGTTCGAGGAAGAACAGTTGCTGGCCAGCGCGCACGCGCTGGGTGAGACGCTGCGCGCCGGGCTCGACCAGCTCGCGCGCGAGTTCAAAGCCATCGGCACCGTGCGCGGCGTTGGCGCGATGCTGGCTTTGGAGTTTGTCAAGGACAGCGACCCGTTCCAGCCCGACGCGACATTCGCTCAAGCAGTGATCGACCGCTGCCGCGAACGCGGCCTGCTGGTCATCAAGTGCGGCGTGCATCGGAACAATGTGCGGCTGCTGGCGCCGCTCAACACCTCCGCGGAAACGGCGCAGGAAGCTCTGGAGATCTTGCGCGCCGCGATTGCGCAAACCAGCGACGAGGCCCGGTAACAGGTCGGGTTCACCAGGCGGCGGACGACACTATGGACGTCCAATGCGCTGTGTGCATTGTCCGGATTGCTGACAAAGCCTCCCCATCGCGGAGGCTTTGTTCATGATGACGCCTCGCAGGCGGACTTGAGACTGGTGACAATCAACTACGAGTGTTTTCTCCCCGCTCCCATTTATGGGAGAGGGGCGGGGGAGAGGGCGGGAGTCTCCACGAAGAAGCGTCATGATGCTTGCCATGCGCCTGCCCTCTCCCCCGGCCCCTCTCCCGCAAGCGGGAGAGGGGAGCAAACCGGCAGCACGCAGGCTTTGTCAGCAATCTGTCCAATGCGCTGTGCGCATCTGCCCGCCTGGGCGGGAATGAGGACAGTAGAGGTTGATGCGTTATCTGAACTGCATTAGCCTGCCCGCCCCTTCAGGCATCGAGCCAGACATGCTCTGCAAACGAATAGCCCATCAGCCCACCCAGCGGGATCGGCGACAAGCCCTTGAGCTTGGATGAATATCCGTCGATGCTGGCCAGGAACAGCGGGATACCGATGCCTGCGTCCTCGTGGATCATGGTCTGCATGTCGGCATACATCTGGCTGCGCTTGGCGGTATCGGTTTCGGCCCGCGCTGCCAGCAGCAACTGGTCGAACTTGGCGCTTTTCCAGCGCGATTCGTTCCAGGCCGCATCGGACTTGAAGAACTGGGTGAGGATGGTGTCGGCACTGGGGCGCGGGTTCACGTTGCCAAAGCCCACCGGGCTGTTGAGCCAGTGGTTCGACCAGTAGCCGTCGGCAGGCATGCGCTTGATGTCGAGGTCCAGGCCGATGCGCTGCGCGGTCTGCTGCAGCACCATCGCGATCTCCACCGAATACATCGCGGCGGGCGAGGTCACCACCGGCACCTTGCCCGTCACGCCGGACTTGCGCAAATGGTACTTTGCCTTGTCCAGGTCGAAGGCGCGCTGCGGCAGGCCCTTGAAGCAGAAGCGGTTGGTCGGGTCGATCGGCTGGTCGTTGGCGACCACAGCATAGTCGAGCGCGATGGCCTTCTTCATCTGCTCGCGGTCGAACAGGTACTTCATCCCCAGCGCAAAGTCCGGGTTCATGCCCGGGCCCATGTCCTTGCGCATGATCAGGTCGGAGTACTGCCCCGATTGCGTGGCGAGGATGGCATAGCCAGGCGTACCCTTGACGCGCGCCACGGCGCGCGGGTTGACCGAGCCCACCAGGTCCATCCCCCCGGACAGCAGCGCGTTGACGCGCGCGCTCTCATCGCCGATACCGACGAACTCGATCTCGTCGAGGTAGGGCTTGCCGGGCTTCCAGTACGCCTCGTTGCGCACCACCACCGTGCGCACGCCGGGCCTGAACTCCTTGATCTTGTACGGCCCGGTACCGATGCCGGCGCTGAAGTCAGTGGTGCCATCCTTGACGATATGGAAGTGGAAGGTGCCCAGGATCACCGGCAGGTCGGCATTGGGGCTGGTGAGCAGCACCGTGACCTCGTTCGGGCCGGTGGCTTTGACGCTCTCGATCTGTTCGGCCAGCGCCTTGGCCTTGGAAGCGGTGGCGGGGTCCTTGTGGCGCATGATCGAGTACACCACGTCGGCCGGGGACAACGCCTTGCCATCGTGGAAGGTCACGCCCTTGCGCAGGGTGAAGACCCAGGTCCTGGCGTCGGTGGTGTTGAACGACTCGGCCAGCGCCGGCCGTGGCGTCAGGGTGCCATCGAGCACGGTCAGGCCGTTGTAGACCATGTTGCAGCGCACGTAATCGTTCTGGTTCGACTGCTTGGCCGGATCCAGCGTATCCGAGGCGGCGGCCGTGGCGGCTGCCACACGGATACGGCCGCCACGGCGCGGCGTCTGCGCATGGGCCTTGACGGCCGCGCCCGCCAGCGTGCCGGCCAGCGCGGCTTGCATGCCGCCCGCCAGCAGCATCCCCAGGACGTCGCGCCGCGTCGCCCCGCGTTTGAGCAGATCCATCACACGAAGGCTTTCGCTGGGACCGACAAGGTTCTCGAACTCGTTACGGCTATCGCTCATCGTAGTGCTCCTGATTGGTCTGGAAAGGAAACAGCGCGCCGGGGGGCGAAATTGTGGTTGGCCTGCGGGGTTGCCCGAGATAGTCAGGCGAACCGGTCCTTGAGCTGGTAGTACAAACCCACCGCCGGCAGGAACCAGGGCGGGCCGAAATGCCCGGGAATGCCGCTCCAGTCGCGATCCCGCCACGGGTTGGCGGCGGCGTCGCCGGCCATCACGGCGGCCATGCGCTCGCCCATGTGCACCGACATCTGGGTGCCATGGCCGCTGTAGCCCATGCTGTAGAAAAGACCATCGCGCTCGCCGGCATGCGGCAGGCGGTCCTGCGTCATGTCGACCAGGCCGCCCCAGCAATAGTCGAGCCGGACCTGGCCGAGCTGCGGAAAGGTCCGGGCCAGCCCCGCGCGCAGGATCTCTCCGCTGGCGGCATCCTGCTGCGGGCCGGAGACAGCAAAGCGCGCCCTGCCGCCGAACACCAGGCGGTGATCGGGCGTGAGGCGGAAGTAATGGTGGATGTTGGCCACCGTGACATAGGTACGGCGCCTGGCGAGCAGTGCGCTGGCACGCTCGGCGCCCAGCGGCTCCGTGGCCACGATAAAGCTGCCGACTGGCACGATGCGCCGGCGCAGCCAGCCGAAGGTGCCATAGCCACCGTGGCGCGAAGCGCCCGTGGCCAGCAGCACCTGGCTGGCCAGCACCGTGCCGCGCGTGGTGTGCAGGCGGTGCACCTGGCCGCGCACGCGCTCGATGCGCTGCACGCAGGTGCCCGTGTGAATCTGCGCGCCCTGGCGCTGCGCAGCCAGTGCCAGACCCTGCGCGAAGCGGCCCATGTGCATCTGGCCGCTGCGCTTGTACAGCAGGCCGCCGTGGAAGCAGTCCGACTGCACCTCGGCGCGCACCTGGGCCGCGTCGAGGATCTCCACATCGGTGTCCACGCCATCGGCGACCAGGCGCTCGGCGCTGCGCCGCAGCGCGTCCATCTGGTGAGCCCTGGTGGCGAGCTTGAGCTTGCCGTTGCGCTGGAAGTCGCAGGCGATGCCCTCGCCGCGCACGAGGCGCGCCACGGTATCGACCGCGTCGTCATAGGCGTGGTACCAGCCGCGGGCGCGTTCCACGCCCACCCTGGCGGCCAGCTCCGCGTAGTCCACCGCCAGCCCGTTGTTCACGTGGCCGCCATTGCGCCCCGAGGCCTCGGGCGCCACGGTGGCCCCCGCCTCCAGCACCACCACGCTGGCGCCACGCCGGGCCAGTGCCAGTGCCGCCGACAGCCCCGTGAAGCCGCCGCCGACGACGGCCACATCGACCTGTGGCGGCAGATCGTGCGCTTCCAGCGCCAGCGCAGGTACCGAATCGTTCCAGTAGGAGTCGAGTTTCATGGGGGTGGCGACGGGAGGTTAAAGCTCGGGTTCAGAGGCCGACGACGCCGGGCAGGTCACCGATGTCCTGGATCTCGGTGTAGCGGTAAGCCGGGTTGCCGGGCCCATGGCCGCGATTCACGAACACCTTGTTGACGATGCCGAGGTCGTCGGCCGACATCAGGTCGTAGCGCAGGCTCGACGACACGTGCAGCACATCCTCGGGGTTGCAGCCCAGCGAATCCAGCATGTACTCGAAGGCCTTTAGGCGCGGCTTGTAGGCCTGCGCCTGCTGCGCGGTGTAGACCCGGTGAAACGGTGCACCAAGCATGGCCACATTCTTCTGGATCTGCGTGTCGGCCGCGTTCGACAGGATCACCAGCGGAATCTCCTTAGCCACCTTGGCCAGGCCGGCGGGCACATCCGCGTGCGGGCCCCACGTCGGCACCGCGTCGTAGTACTGCTGGGCATCGCTGTCGAAATACTGGATCTTCCACTTCTTGCACAGGCGGCGCACGGCGTTCTTCAGCACCACCTCGTAGGGCTGCCAGTCACCCAGGACCTCGTCGAAGCGGTAGGCGCTGAAGTCGGCGACGAACTGCTCCATCTGCTCGGCGGGGATGCGGTCAGCGAAGATTTCGCGCGTCATCTCGCCCATGCGGAAACGCGTGAGCGTGCCGTAGCAATCGAAGGTCACGTACTTGGGACGGAAGGTCATGGTCTCGGATCCTCAGGGTTCTACCGGTCGCCGACCGGGGTGTGATTGCGAAACGATTGAAACATGCGGCCACGCAGCGGTTGTATGGAAATAAGGGGGTGGCACGCGACGAAACTGCGGTTTGCAACGGGGTCCACGGCATGTCATGCGGTTTGCACCGCCGGCGGGCGCGGGCTCGTCATGACGCACCGCTAATGCGCTGCAGCAAAATCGATCAGCACACTTTTGAAGCGCAGGTTCGCCTCCACGGCCTGCCGCCCCAAGTCCTTGCCGATGCCCGACTGGTGGTAGCCGCCCGTGGGGATCGCGAAGTCCGCGCTGCGCCCGTAGCGGTTGATCCATACCGTGCCGGCGGCGATGCCCCGCATGGCGCGCAGCGCCCGGCCGATATCGGCCGTGTGCACGCCGGCGGCCAGGCCGTAACGCTCGTGCGCGGCCAGCGCCAGGCCTTCTTCTTCATCCTCGAAGGTTTGCACGGTCAGCACGGGCCCGAAGATTTCCTCCTGCACGGCGGGATTGGCCGCGCTCACGCCCTCGATCAGCGTGGGCTGGAAGTACGCCCCGCCCGGGCCGCCGTCGAACAGGCCGCCGCCGCAGCGCAACCGCACGCCCGTGCCACGCGCGCGCTCCACGATGTCGAGGATGCGCGCCGCCTGCGCTGCCGAGATGATGGGTGGCAGCGTCGCCGCGTCGTCCCAGGTGGCGCCAGGCCGCAGCGCAGCAAAGCGCGCCGCGATGCGCTCGACCAGCGCCTCGGCGATGCCGCGCTGCACGATCAGGCGTGAGCCCGCGACGCACACCTGTCCCGCATTGCCGGTGATGGCGCCGGCGATGATGCCGGCCAGCCGGTCGAGGTCCGGCGCATCGTCGAATACCAGTTGCGGGCTCTTGCCGCCCAGCTCCAGCGTGACCGGCTTGGGGCCCTGCAACGCGCAGCCCGCCATGATGGCCGCGCCCGTTTGCGTCGATCCCGTGAAAGTCATCTTCGCGACCAGCGGGTGGCGCGTGAGCGCATCGCCCGTGGTGCGCCCGTCGCCCTGCACCACGTTGAACAGGCCCGGCGGCACGCCCGCCTCGATCGCCAGTTCGGCCAGGCGCACGGCGGAGAATGGCGTCTGCTCCGAAGGCTTGAGCACCACCGCGTTGCCGGCGGCAAGCGCCGCCCCCACCTTCCACGACACCATCACCAGCGGGAAATTCCACGGGGTGATCGCCCCGACCACGCCATACGGCTCCGCCACCACCATGCCCAGGTGATCGTGCTGCGTGGCGGCGACGTCCCCGCCAAGCTTGTCGGCATACTCGGCAAAGAAGCGCAGGCCCTCGGCCGTAAAAGGCACATCCCACGCCAAGGCATCGCGCACCGGGCGCGTGGAACACACGGCTTCGAGCGGCGCCAGGCCCCGCACATCGGCTTCGATCAGGTCGGCCCAGCGGCGCAGCACGCGCGCCCGTTCGCGCGGGGCGCGGCGCGCCCAGTCGCTCGTGCGCCAGGCCTTCCACGCGTCCTGCACGGCCGCATCCACCGTGGCGGCGTCAGCCAGCGGCAACTCGGCATGCACCTGGTTATCGGAGGGGCGCCGCACAGCGATGCGGCCCGCATCGGGCACCAGCCGTCCGCCGATGAAATGGCCCGAGGGCACGCGAACTGTCTGAGGGTCGAATATTTGCACGGATAGACGAGGCGCCACAGGCCGGCACCGAGGTTGGCTTCAGGTCATTCATGCTAGACAAGAAGGCTCAGCATTTGTCTCTGTTACAGCCTGCGCTACCGCATCGAATTGCAAAACCGGCACCTCCGGCAGACGAATCTTGCAAGTTACGGAAAAACCCCAATTCGTTCTGGTTCGACAGCACGATGTCGTCCAAGATAAGTGCCGGTGCCAACCTTCCACCACGAGGACATCGCCCATGTTTGCCCCGCTATCGCATGCCCAGGACACCAATGCCGACGACGGCGTGGTGCTGCGCCCGATGACCGCTGACGACCTGACGCGGGCCCACGCCCTGTCGCAGGAACAGCGCTGGCCCCATCGCCTGACCGACTGGGAGCAGATGTTCGCGCACGCCGAGGGCATCGTGGCCGAACACGACGGCCAGCTCATCGCCACCGCCCAGCGCTGGCGCTGGGGCGCGCACCACGCCACCATCGGCCTGGTGATCGTCACGCTGGCGTGCCAGGGCCGGCGCATCGGCCACCGGCTGATGAGCGCGCTGCTCGAAGGCCTGGACGGCTGCACCGTGTTGCTGCACGCCACGGCCGAGGGACGCGGCCTGTACGAGCGCCTGGGCTTCGAACGCACCGGCGAGGTCCGCCAGCACCAGGGCACGGCCCAGCCTGCCCCGTTGATCGCCCTGCCCTCCGGTTGGCGCCTGCGCCCCGCAGGCCACAATGAGGCCGCCGCGCTGCACCGGCTCGACGCGCAGGCGCGCGGCATGCCGCGCGCGGCGTTGGTCGACGACCTGCTGGCCAGCGCCGAGGCCTGCGTGGTGCTTGACTTCGAGGGTGAGCCGCGCGGCTTCGCCATGCTGCGCCGCTTCGGGCGCGGCCATGTCATCGGACCCGTGGTGGCGCCCGACGCCGAAGGCGCCAAGGCGCTGATCGCCTACCTGTGCGGGCTGAACGCGGGCAACTTCACGCGCATCGATATCGACTACGCCAGCGGGCTGGGCGAATGGCTGGAGGGCATTGGCCTGCCGCGCGTGGACGCGCCCACGACCATGGTGCGCGGCGCGCCACTGGCCACGCCGCCGGGGGCGCCAGCGCTGTTCGCACTCGTGACCCAGGCCACGGGCTGAAACCGCGCGAGGCTACTGAACGCGCCGCTGCCAAACAATCTGCTGCCACAGCCCGCATAACAGCAGCCTGCTTCGTTCAGCCCCCTCAATGCAGCACCACGCCATGTGCCACTCGCCCTACTCTTGAGGCAAAGGCCAGCCTGTGGTGCTGGCGCATGAATGGACCCTGCCATGACCCAGCTCACCGACCTGCCCCAGCTCGCCTCGCTTGACGCCGCCGACCGCGCGCACCTGATCCACCCTGTGTCTGCCTGGCGACTCCACGAGCAGCGCGGCCCCACGGTGCTGTCGTCGGGCCGTGGCGCCTGGCTGACCGACTCCAGCGGCCACGAAGTGCTCGACGCCTTCGCCGGGCTGTGGTGCGTCAACGTGGGCTACGGCCAGGAAAGCGTGGTGCAGGCCGCCGCCGAGCAGATGCGCCGCCTGCCCTACGCCACCGGCTATTTCCATTTCAGCAGCGAGCCGGCCATCCGCCTGGCCGAAAAGCTGGTGCAAATCACGCCCCGGTCGCTGAACCACGTCTACCTCACCCTCGGCGGCTCCGAGGCCGTGGATACGGCGGTGCGTTTCATCACGCAATACTTCAACGCCATCGGGCGCCCGTCGAAGAAGCACTTTATCTCGCTGGAACGCGGCTACCACGGCTCCTCGTCCACGGGCGCCGGTCTCACCGCCCTGCCCGCATTCCACCGCGGCTTCGACCTGCCGCTGCCGACGCAGCACTACATCCCCTCGCCCAATCCTTACCGCGCTGCCGACCCCACCGATGCGCAAGGCATCATCGGCGCCTCGGTGGCGGCACTGCGCGCCAAGGTCGCCGAGCTGGGGGCGGACAATGTGGCCGCGTTCTTCTGCGAGCCGATCCAGGGCTCGGGCGGGGTGATCGTGCCGCCCAAGGGCTGGCTCAGGGCCATGCGCGACGCGGCGCGCGAGCTGGACATTCTCTTCGTGGTCGACGAGGTCATCACCGGCTTCGGCCGCACCGGCCCCATGTTTGCCTGCGAGGCCGAAGACGTCGCGCCGGACATCCTGACCCTGGCCAAGGGGCTCACGGCCGGCTACGTCCCCATGGGCGCAACGCTGATCTCCGACCAGGTCTATGCCGGCATCGCCGACGGAGCACCCGGCGCGGCGCCCATCGGCCACGGTGCCACCTATTCGGCCCACCCCGTGAGTGCGGCAGTGGCGCTGGAAGTCCTGCGCCTGTATGAGGAAGGGGGCATCCTGGCCAATGGCCAGCTTGGCGCGGCCGCCTTCGCAGCCGGGCTGGATGCGCTGCGCAGCCATCCGCTGGTGGGCGACTCGCGCCATCGCGGCCTGCTGGGCGCGCTGGAGCTGGTGAGCGACAAGGCCAGCAAACGTGGCTTCGACCCATCACTGGGCCTGTCCGATCGCATTGCCTCGACCGCCTACCAGAACGGCATCGTGTTCCGCGCCTTCGCCGACAACATTCTCGGCTTTGCCCCGGCGCTGACGTACACCGAGGCCGAGTTCGAGCTGATGTTCGCGCGCCTGAAGAAGACGCTCGACGACGTGCTGGCCGTTCCGGAAGTGCGCGCCGCGCTCGCGAGCTGACATCGCTCATCAAAACGTACTGTCCGGTCAGATCATTGTTTCCAAACCAACGCTGAGCCGCCTATGCACGACGACGCCCATCCACAGCCCGCGCGATTCGTGCGGCTGGCAGAATCCGACCGTCCCGCCATCACACTGCGGATCGATGGCCGCAGTACCACCGCGCTGGCGGGCGACACCGTGCTGGTCGCGCTGCTGCTGCATGGCCGGCGCGTACGCGACAGCGAGTTCGGCGACGGCCCGCGCGCGGGCTTCTGCCTGATGGGAGCCTGCCAGGACTGCTGGGTGTGGACACCCGCCGGCGAGCGCCTGCGCGCCTGTTCCACGCCTGCCGAGGCCGGCATGGAGTTGCTGACCCGGCCACCCGCGCACCACTGGCCCGTGACACAGGACCTGCAGGAATCGCTCGAGCGCCACGCGCCGGGAGCCACCGTATGAGCGCGCCCTCGACATTGCCTCGCATCGTCGTGGTCGGCACCGGCCCCGCCGGCGTACGCGCAGCCCAGGCATTGGTGCAGGCAGGGCTGCGTCCAACCGTCGTCGATGAAGGCCGGCGCGACGGCGGCCAGATCTACCGGCGCCAGCCCGAAGGCTTCAAGCGCCCATACGCCAAGCTCTATGGCACCGAGGCGGACAAGGCACAGGCGCTGCACCGCGACTTCGACGCACTGCGCGCGCAGGTCGACTATCGCCCCGACACCCTGGCGTGGAACCTGACCGAAGGTGAGCTGCACGTCGTGCGCGAGGGCGAGCCGCAGACGCTTCCCTTCGACGCACTGCTGGTGTGCTCCGGCGCCACCGACCGGCTCATGCCGGTGCCCGGCTGGCACCGCGCCGGCTGCTACAGCCTGGGCGCTTCCCAGATCGCGCTGAAGGCACAGGCCTGCGCCATCGGTACGCAAGTCGTCTTCCTCGGTAGCGGGCCGCTGCTCTACCTGGTGGCCTCGCAGTACGTGCAGGCCGGCGCGCGCGTGGCGGCGGTACTCGACACGTCCCCCGCTAATAAATCCTGGGGCGCCATCGCAGGGCTGCTGGCGCGCCCGCGCCTCGCGCTGCGCGGGCTCGGACTGATCCGCGGCCTCAAGTCTGCCGGCGTACCGGTACTGCAGGGCGTGACCCCGCTGGCCATCGACGGCGACGACCGCCTTGGCGTGCAGGCCGTGGCCGTGCGCGATGCGCGCGGGCGCGAGCAGCGCTTCGAGTGCGACGCCGCCGGCCTGGGCTGGCACCTGCGCGCCGAGACGCAACTGGCCGACCTCGCCCGCTGCGAGTTCGCCTTCGAACCCGTGAGCCGCCAGTGGCTGCCGCGCATCGATGAGGACGGCCGCAGCAGCACACGCGGCGTCTACCTGGCCGGCGATGGTGCGCGCATCCTCGGCGCAGATGGGGCCGAGGCCGCGGGCCGGCTCGCGGCGCTGGCGGCGCTGGCCGACCTGGGGCATGAGCGCGGCCGCGCGCAATATGCCGCGGAATCGGCCGCCCTGCGCCGCACGCTGGACCAGATGGACCGCTTCCGCCAGGGGCTGGCGCGCGCCTTCCCGTGGCCGCACGCGCAGGCCGCCGCTCTGCCCGATGCCGCGATGGTATGCCGCTGCGAGGCCGTGACGGTGGGCGAGCTGCGCCGCTGCGTGACCGAACTGGACAGCCAGGAAGTCAATCGGGCCAAGGCCTTCAGCCGCGTTGGCATGGGCCGCTGCCAGGGCCGCTTCTGTGGCCATGCCGCGGCAGAGATCGTGGCGCAGGCCTGCGGCATCCCGGTCGAGCAAGTTGGTCGCCTGCGCGCGCAGGCACCGGTCAAACCTTTGATGATGAATACACGCGAGGAGCAGGCATGAGCAGCACGGCAACGAAGACACACGACGCCGATGTGCTGGTGCTCGGTGGCGGCCTGATGGGCACCACCACCGCCTTCTTCCTGCGCCAGCATGGCCTCTCGGTCGTGCTGCTGGAACGCGAGCTGGTTGGCCGCCAGGCCAGCGGCACCAACTTCGGCAATGTGCGCCGGCAGGGACGCGCGCTGCACCAGATGCCGCTGGCCAACCAGGCACGCGCCGTCTGGGGCCGTGTGAAGGAACTGCTGGGCGAAGACCTCGAGTTCGTCCCGTACGGCCACCTGCGCGTGTGCTACACCGAACAGCAGGCCGCGGTGCTCGAGCAGCACGCGCGCGACGTGAAGCCGCTCGGGCTGGACCTGGAGCTTTTCAGCGCGGAGCAGTTGCGCCGGCGCTGGGGCATCTTCGCGCCCGGCGTGGTGGCGGGATCGTATTCGCCGCAGGATGGCCATGCCAACCCGCGCCTGGCCGGCCCGGCCTTCGCGCGCGCCGCGCGCCGCGCCGGCGCGCAGATCGTCGAGCATGCCGAGGTGATGCAGGTCGAGCGCGACGCCAATGGCTTCGTCGCCCACACCGCCGATGGCCGGCGCTTTCGCGCACCGCAGATGCTGGTGGCATGCGGCGCCTGGTCCAACCGCATGGCCGAGCAGTTCGGCGAGGCCGTGCCGCTGGACGCGCGCGGCCCGCAGATGGGTGTGACCGAGCCGCTGCCCTATGCCATCGGCCCCTCCATCGGTCTGTCTTCGCCGATCGAGCACGAGGGCCTGTACTTCCGCCAGATCTCGCGCGGCAACATCGTCTTCGGCGGTGGCCTCAAGGGGCCGGCGTACACCGACCGCATTCGCGCCTACGTGAAGCCCGACAACGTGCTGCGCCAGCTACGCGAACTGCGCCGCTTCGTGCCGGCCTTCGAGCATGTGCAACTGATTCGCGTGTGGAGCGGCATCGAAGGCTACACCGCCGACTGGCAGCCGGTCATCGGCCCCAGCGCCAGGGTGGCGGGCCTGCACTACGCCTTCGGCTTCAATGGCGAGGGCTTTGCGATCAGCCCGGGCGTGGGCGAAACCATGGCGGAGCTGATCGCCACGGGCCGTACGTCGATTCCGCTCGAGCCTTATGCCATCGGGCGCTTTGCTCGTGAGCAAGTGCTGCAGGAAACGAGCTGATCCAGGTTATCGCAACACAGCCTGACAAAGCCTGCGTGCCGCCGGTTTTCTCCCCTCTCCCGCTTGCGGGAGAGGGGCCGGGGGTGAGGGCAGGCGCTGGCAATACCGACGCGCGTTACTTCGTTGATGCTCCAGCCCTCACCCCCACCCCTCTCCCACTTCGCGGGAGAGGGGAGCGTTTGCGCGAGTTCGCGACTCTGTCAGATGCACGAGCGTGAGATGCGCGGCTTTCGTCCCCGCTCGCGTGCTGCCTATTTCAGAATCACATAGACCTTTCGCAGGGTGCCCTGGATCTCCCAGATGCCGGTCGTGTTCGCCGGGAAGAACAGCGTGTCGCCGGCCTTGATCCGGATCGGCGTGCCACCCGTCGGCGTGAACAGGCACTCACCGGCAAGGATGTGCATGACTTCCGCTTCCGCCACTTGGCGTTCGTAGGAGCCGACCGTGCATTCCCACAGGCCGGTCCGGTTCTGTCCGGCCCCCTCGAGATCAACCTTGAAGCTGCTGGTGCGGCACGGCGGTTGGCTTAACGGTCTGCCGACAGGACCGTCGTCGGTCAGGTCGCTGCAAGTCACGGATTGCGGAATGATAGTGATGGGCATGGAGATCAGGGAGCGAGAGAGGGGAAAAGAGACGGGACGAGCAAGGGCGGTGCGACACCGCCCCGGATGGGACTGCCTTACTGGTTGTCCTCGACCGCATCCGCCAGTTGTGCCAGCGAATGGAAGTGGTAGTCCGGCTTGGTCAGCTCCGGCACTTCCATGGTGCCGCCGAATCCCTTCTGCGCATGACGGCGCTCGATCCAGCAGGTCTTCAGCCCCAGCTTCTTCGCAATGCCGATGTCGTGGTATTGGCTCTGCGCCACGTGAAGGTTGTCCTGCTGCTTGAAACCCCATTTGCCGTCATAGCGGCCACGCGCATAGGCGAAGTACTGAGGATCGGGCTTTTCCGTCAGGGCATCGTCACAGGTGACGGTGTCGTCGAACGGGAAGTCCAGCGTCTTTTCGAAGTGCGTCAGCGCCCAGCGCTGGGCGTTGGTCATCGCCACCAGCTTGAAATGCTTGCGCAGGCGCTTCAGCGCCTCGACCGAATCCGGGAACGCCTTCCAGTTGACAACAGAGTCCCGCAGGCCGCGGGCGAGTTCGTCGGAGTCCGGCAAGCCAAGGCTCTGTGCCATCAGGTGCCAGCAACGTTCCAGGTCATCGGGATACCACATCGTCTTGTCAGCGGCGCGGGTGCGGCGGTAGGCGGCGAGGAAATCCTCATCGCTGATGGTGCTGTCGGGCACGGTGCGACGGAAGTAGTCGAGCATCCCGCCCTCGAAGTCAATCAGCGTGCCAACCACGTCGAACGTAAGTACCTTGAAGTCTTTGAGTGCCATGAAATACCTCTACCAGGAAAGAAGAGAAAAAAGCAGGTCGCATACGGCAGCGACCGCGGTGCCAGACATCGAAACGCGTTTAGTGGTCGCTCACGACACCATGTCCTTGAGCTTGAAGTACAAACCGACGGCGGGAAGGAACCACGGCGGCCCCACATGACCCGGGATCGCCGGCCAGTCGCGCGTACGCCAGGGATTGGCCTCGGTCTCCCCCGCCATCACGCGGGCCATGCGCTGGCCCATCAGCACAGACATCTGCGTGCCGTGCCCGCTGAATCCCATCGCGTAGTAGAGGCCGTCGCGCTCGCCGGCGTGCGGCAGGCGGTCTTGCGTCATGTCGACCAGTCCGCCCCAGCAGTGCGTGATCGCCACGTCGGCAAGCTGCGGAAAGGCTTCCAGCATGGTTGCGCGCAGGATTTCACCGCTGCGGGTATCGGACTGCGGTGGCGAGGCGGTAAAGCGCGCCCGGCCGCCGAACAGCAAACGGTCGTCAGGCGTGAGACGGAAATAGTTGTGCAGGTTCGCGGTCGTGACATAGGTACGCCGCTCCGACAGCAGTGCCTGCGCGCGGGCACGCCCCAGCGGCTCCGTGGCCATGACAAAGCTGCCGATGGGAACGATGCGCCGGCGGATCCATCCGAAGCTGCGGTAACCGCCGTGCTGCGTGGTGCCGGTGGCCAACAGCACCTGATTGGCCTGTACCGTTCCGCGGGTCGTGTACAGGCGGTGTCCCTGCGTCTGCCCGATACGCTCGATCTTCTCCACGGCCGTGCGCAGATGAATCTGCGCGCCCTGGCGCGCGGCTGCCTGCGCCAGTCCGTGGGCAAAGCGGCCCATATGCATCTGGCCGCTCTTGCGGTACAGCAGCCCGCCGGCGTAGCGGTCGCTGGCAACTTCCTGCCTGACGCGGCTTGCGCTGAGGAGCTCCACATCCGGATCCACGCCGGAACTCACGAGCTGTTCGCAGCTACGCGCCAGCATGTCGTAATGCTCTGGCCGCGAGGCGAGCTTGAGCTTGCCATGGCGAACGAAATCGCAGTCGATGCCCTCATCCCGAATCAGCGCCTCCACGGCGTCCACGCCGGCGTCGTACGCGTGGTACCACTCGCGCGCCTGGTCGGCGCCCACGCGCGCGGCAAGCGTGGCGTAGTCGACGGCCAGGCCGTTGTTGACATGGCCGCCGTTGCGGCCGGACGCTTCCGCTGCAATGGAATCCTGCGCTTCCAGGACCACGACATTCGCCCCTTGCCTGGCCAGCGCCAGGGCCGCGGACAAGCCGCAGAAGCCGGCGCCGACGATCGCTACGTCGACTTTGGCCGGCAGCTCAGACGCCGAGGTCGGGAACGGGGCAATGCCATCGTGCCAATAGCTGTCAGCAGAGACATGCTCTCCCGACCGGGTGCGATCTGACAGGATGCCATTTCGGGTGATGAGAACGTTCCCCGATTCGCCGGGGCCGGGTGATGCTTGCGCCGGTTCTTGCCGGACCGTGCTGACGCTCAATGTAATAGGCTTGGTGACGAAGGCCTCGCCTCTCTTCTCGCCGGAAAAATCGACCGCCGATAACCCCATGTGACGCACAGACACGGCATTGCTCCGATAATCCGTTGTACGATGCACAAAGTGTAGGGAGCCCCCGCCAGCACGACAACTTCCTAATTGTTGGGGCGAACATAATCTGAGGTTATGGCAGATTTCCGGCGAAAACTTCCCAGCGCGAACGCCCTGTTCGTTTTCGAGGCCGCCGGGCGGTGTGGCAGCCTGACCAAAGCTGCCGCCGAGCTCTATGTCAGCCAGCCGGCTGTCAGCCGGATGCTGGCGCGCATGGAAGACCGCATGGGCGTGCAGTTGTTCGATCGGGTACGCGGCGGTGTCGAACTGACTGAGAATGGCCGCCTGCTACATCGCGCCATCACCGAAGGCTTCAACGTCATCCAGGCGTCGATCAGCGAGATTGAAGCGCGCGCAACAGGAATGGAGACCGTCACGCTCTCCGTTTCAACGGCCTTTACGACGCACTGGATCATGCCGCGCATGGAGAAGCTGCGGCGGGACTTCCCCGGCGTCGACCTGCGGTTCCAGCTGATCTCCGGCAAGGTGGGCGGGCCGATGCATGACGTCGACCTGGGGCTGCGCTTTTTCTCCCCCGGTGAAGCACCGTCGAACAGCGTGCTGCTGATGCCGGAAATCATCCTGCCGCTATGCAGCCCGGCATACCGGGACGATACCGGCCGCGACAGCGATGTGCTCATCAACCTGACCGACAGCAACCGGGACTGGCCGACGCTCTTCCCCGAGCTCGGTCAACGCAGCCGGGACTTGTACAACCTGAACTTCTCCGACTACTCGATCGTCGTGCAGACAGCAATGCTCGGCCAGGGCATTGCGCCGGGCTGGCTCAACGTTGTCACCCATTGGATGAGGCTGGGTGCGCTGGTGCCGGCTATCGAGCAGGTCCATGTTGCGAACAGGCAATGTTGTCTGGTGCAACAGGCGAACCCCTCTCCCCGCCCCACCGTCACCAGACTGCGCGACTGGATCCTCGAGGAAACGTATCAGGATCTGAAGGATATCGACCGCATGTATCCCGGCCTCGGTCTGTTGAAGCTCTCGAGGCGCACGCCGTAGTGAGGCTCTGGTTGGTGGTGGTCGAAGGCAAGACCGCACAACTGAGCAGGAGGCGGCAACCCAGGGCGCAGGCTATCCATGGATGCTTTTAGGCTACCTGGCGGTGCTCCAGCTTTGGTCGTCTCGCTATCGCATGGCTCGCGCTGCTTGCGGCGCCAAATGCACTTTCACTGACGAACCAGCTAACGGCTACGGTTCGGCCCAGATTCGGCCGTTGGCGGTCCCTTCGCAATCGACATTCAAGGGCCGGCTGCCCCCTGACAGCACACGCCTACCCGCTGCAGACGCCGGACGCGGCATCGATCCTCGCTGTCGTCCGGCGTCCCACTACGCGTATTTATCGCCGACCGTACTACGGATCGGATGTGTATCGTAGACGATGACCATCCGCTCGATCAGTCCGTTCACGTCGAACTCGAACACGTCGACACATTCGAAGCGCACAGCGGATCCGTCTTTCAACATCCAGTCGTAGATAAAGTAACCAGTCGCACGTCGAGCTCCTGTCGTGCTCACACAGACGTCGATGGGCGTAATCGTGCTGCGGCCTGACGCTTCACTGACTTTGGCAAAGAATGGCGCAGGCGCCATCCAGCCGAGAAACGGCGAGAAAATCCGCGCATCCGGTGTGAACAACGCACAGATGGCAGCGACATCACCGCGCTCCAACAACCCGAGGTAGGCGCGAACTTGCTGCGTGTATAGCGCTTCCGGTGGTGTGACCACAGCAATCCTCCGATCATTCGTTGAAAACGCACGGGAGACCAACAGCCGGCAATTCTCCGGCACGTTGCGATCGAGTGACCCTTACTGGCCGGCACCTCCAGCGCGGCATCGATGATGACCTGCTTCATCTATGCAGGCAGTGCTTTGGGTAATTTGTGCTTTGCCATCAAGGACCATTCTTGCTGTTGCAAGATATCATGCGGCGCCACATGATTGGGCATCCAGAGGCGTCAGTTCTGAAGCAAGACGTCTAGAAATCGGTCCACGATCAGATTTTTCCTTCGGCCCTTCCGCGTCGCGACGCCGAGTGTCACTACGAAGTGCATCGCTTTGGGGGCCAGCGTTGCGAGCATGCCCTTCTCCACCCAAGTTGCGGCGAAATGGTCCGGCAGGAAGCCAATATACTCACCCGTGAGAATCAAAAAAGCAATGCCTTCGCGGTCCGTCGCCGTTGCCGCGCAATTCAAGTCCTGGTGCAATTGCATGGCCTCAGGACTCATACGATAGCTCGGCGCCACGGCCAGCTCCTCTCGCAAGTCGGCCACGGACACCTTCTTCGCCGACGCAAACAGTCGATGGTTTCGACTGCAATAGAGCTGTGAGCGCTCTTCGTACAACGGACTGTAGTCCAGCGTTGAGAGGGTGGTGAGCATTGGCAAGGCCCCAACATGTAGACGGCCATCCAGCAGACCTCGCTCAATCTCGCTAGGCGTACTCATGCTGATATTGATGCGCACGCCATCACTCTGGCGCCGGATCGCCTTCAGGGCGTCCGTGATGCGCATCTTCGGCTGCGTCACCAGGTTGTTCATGAGCCCAATGTTGAGTTCTCCGCGAAGGCTCTGATGCAACTGATTCACCTCGGTGCGGAAGCCTTCGATGGCGGCAAGCACGGCCTCCCCTGCCCGGAGTACCTCGCGCCCTTCGTCCGTTAGAGCAAATCCCGCGCGCCCGCGTTGGCACAGCCGGACGCCGAGCCGTTTCTCAAGGTCACTCATATGAAGGCTAATCGCCGACCGTGTGATTCCTAACGTACTTTCCGCGGCAGTGAAGCTACCTACTTCTGCAACCGTCCGAAAAACCCGGAGTAGCCGGAGGTCGAAGTCCGTGACCTGTGAAAGCGGAAGCTTCTTCATAGGTGAGTAAATCAATAAGTAATCGTGAGAAGAATTGTATTTTACTCACACAAGGAAACGACCACACTCCAGCATGTAGACCCTCTTCAAAGGAAGCCTCCGTGAACCCCTCTACCGCCCACGCCCTCAAGAAAAAAAACGAGCTGAACCTCAGCGCTCACTGGATGCCGTTCAGCGCGAACCGCAGCTTTCTTCAGGCCCCGCGTCTGATCGTCGCAGCTGAGGGGCGTTACCTGATTGACGCCGATGGTCGCAAGGTCTTCGACGGGTTGTCGGGTCTGTGGACGTGCGGTGCCGGCCATAGCCGGAAAGAGATTCAAGAAGCCGTGGCAAGCCAGTTGGGAACCCTGGACTATGCGCCTGCATTCCAGTTCGGCCACCCGCTGTCGTTCACACTCGCCGAGCGCATCGTGGACATGATGCCTGGCAACCTGAAGCACGTCTTCTACACCAACTCCGGCTCGGAATGTGCCGATACGGCCGTGAAGATGGCGCGCGCATACTGGAGGTTGAAGGGCCAGCCGGCAAAGACCAAGCTCATTGGCCGAGCCCGCGGCTATCACGGCGTGAACGTCGCAGGCACGAGCCTGGGGGGCATCGGTGGCAACAGGAAGACGTTTGGTCAGCTGATGGACGTGGACCACCTGCCGCACACGCTCCAGGCAGATTGTGCGTTCACCAAGGGCCAGGCCGAGACCGGCGGCGTCGAGCTTGCCAACGAGCTGCTCAAGCTCATCGAACTGCACGACGCATCGAACATCGCGGCCGTCATTGTGGAGCCGATGTCGGGTTCCGCCGGCGTCATTGTTCCTCCCAAGGGTTACCTCCAGCGTCTGCGCGAAATCTGCGACCAGCACGGCATCTTGCTGATTTTCGATGAGGTCATCACGGGATTCGGCCGCATGGGCGAGGCGACCGGAGCGGAGTTCTTCGGCGTCACCCCCGACCTGATGAATGTCGCAAAGCAGCTGACCAACGGCGCAATCCCCATGGGCGCGGTCATCGCGTCGAGCGAAATCTACGAGACGTTTATGAACCAGTCGGCTCCGCAGCATGCCGTCGAGTTCGCACACGGCTACACGTACTCAGCCCACCCCGTCGCTTGCGCCGCTGGCCTGGCTACGCTGGACCTGCTCAAGCGTGAGAGCCTGATTCAGAAGGCTGCCGACCTGGCTCCCCATTTCGAGCAAGCAATTCACGGCATCCGCGGTGCAAAGCACGTCGTCGACATCCGCAACTGCGGCCTGGCCGGAGCGATCCAGCTGGCTCCGCGCGACGGTGACGCGACCATCCGCCCGTTTGAGGCCGGCCTTGCGCTGTGGAGGAAGGGCTTCTACGTCCGCTTTGGCGGCGACACGCTCCAGTTTGGTCCGGCGTTTAACACCACGACCAACGAGCTCGACGTCATGTTTGACGCCGTCGGCTCTGTCATCGAGACCCTTGCCTGAGGCAATTCGGGCCCCAGCCTTTTCAGCAACTCCCAATTCAGTATGAACACCATCCCGCATTTCATTAATGGCGAGCGTATCGTAGGCGAAGGCCGCCCCTCGTCGGTCTACAACCCGTCCACCGGCGAAGTCACCGGTCAGATTGTCCTGGCAGATTCCGCCACCCTGAGGCAGGCCATCCTGACCGCCAAGGCAGCATTCCCGGCATGGCGCAATACGCCCCCGGCGAAGCGGGCGCAGGTGCTGTTCCGCTTCAAGCAATTGCTGGAGGAGAACGAAAAGGCCATCGTCGAGCTCATCAGCCAGGAACACGGCAAGACCATCGAAGACGCTGCCGGCGAACTCAAGCGCGGCATCGAGAACGTGGAGTACGCGTGCGGGGCTCCCGAACTGCTCAAGGGCGAATACAACCGCAACGTAGGCCCGAACATCGACGCCTGGAGTGACTTCCAACCGCTGGGCGTGGTTGCCGGCATCACTCCGTTCAACTTCCCGGCGATGGTGCCGCTGTGGATGTACCCGCTTGCCATCGCTTGCGGCAACACCTTTGTACTGAAACCGTCCGAGCGTGACCCCAGCTCGACGCTCATGATCGCCGAGCTCTTTTACATGGCGGGCCTGCCCAAGGGCGTCCTTAATGTGGTCAACGGCGACAAGGAAGCAGTCGATGCGCTGATTGAGCATCCCGACGTCAAGGCTCTGAGCTTTGTCGGGTCCACGCCGATTGCGGAGTACATCTATTCCGAAGGCACGAAGCGCGGCAAGCGTGTCCAGGCTCTTGGCGGCGCAAAGAACCATGCCGTCTTCATGCCGGACGCTGACCTGAACAGCGCCGTCAACGCACTGATGGGCGCTGCCTATGGCTCCTGCGGCGAGCGATGCATGGCAATCTCGGTTGCCGTGTGTGTCGGAGACGAGATTGCCGACGCACTCATCCAGAAGGTTGTTCCGCAGATTCAGGCGCTCAAGATTGGCCCGGGTACCTCGTGTGGGCTGGATATGGGTCCTCTGATCACGGCTGCCGCACTCGAACGAGTGACCGGATACATTGCAGCGGGTGAATCCGCCGGCGCCAAACTGCTGGTTGATGGTCGCGGCTTCAAAGTGGCTGGCCACGAGAATGGCTACTTCCTGGGCGGCACGCTGTTCGACAACGTCAGCACCGACATGACCATCTATAAGGATGAGATCTTCGGACCGGTACTATGCATCGTGCGCGTCAAGAGCCTTCAGGAAGCGATGCAGCTCATCAACGCCCACGAGTACGGCAACGGGACGTGCATCTTCACGCGCGATGGTGAATCTGCTCGCATCTTCTGCGACGAAATCGAAGTAGGCATGGTTGGCGTCAATGTTCCGCTGCCGGTGCCCGTGGCTTACCACAGCTTCGGTGGCTGGAAGCGTTCCCTGTTCGGTGACCTCCATGCCTACGGCCCGGACGGCGTGCGTTTCTACACCCGTCGCAAGGCAATCACCCAGCGCTGGCCCAAGCGCGAGAGCACCGAGAAGGCGCAATTCGCGTTCCCGAGCAACAGCTAACGCGTAGGAGGCGAAGCTAGGGCCGCAAGGCCCAGTTTTCGCCTCCACCCTCGTTGCCCGCGACAGGCAATAAGCGGTGGTACTCGGCTATCCAGCTCGCGATCGGCTATCAAACGGCGTCGTTCTTGCCGTGGAACAATCCTCATCAGCAGCAAGCCATGAAAGTCATAGTTTTGGGCGGTGGTATTATTGGAACCTGATCGCGCGCACCATCCAACAGGCACTGGCCGCCGAACTTCCCGCGGTGGGTAGCAGGCCACCAATGAGGTCTCGCAAGACGAGATGAGGGGGATCGCTTCACATGCCGTGAAGCTGTTGGTGTCTGAGTTTGGAACCTGAGCAGCGAAAGTCTGAATCCGGCCTGCTCTTGACCGAAGGCATGTGCTGCTCTGATCAGCTCAGTCAGTGCGGGGCTTGGCCCGGAGGACAGGCACAGGGCGGTGTTGCGGCCGCGCTGGAGCCAACTGTCAAGGCTTCGGCATCTCCGCACGTGCTACCGCAAGGCCATCGATGCCGCTTCGCCTCACTGAATCGGCAAGGAATCCGTCCTCACGCATGGCATCAAGGGCCGTGTTGATCAACGCCAACCGCTCCGGCCGATTCGAGGGGACCGCAATACTCTGCGCGACACCGAACAAGTTGTCGGGCAACATGCGCAGTTGCGGCTCATTGCCCGCACGGGATGCCAGGCGTTGGCGACCGCCGGCGAAAGCGTCAACGGTTCCCTCACGGAGCCAGCGGAAAGGCTCCTGCATCGTATAGTCCGATGTGGCGCGCACCCTGGCGAACTTCAAATGCTGCTGCAACCAGACGCCAACCGTGTCATCCGTGTTCACCCCAATCGTCCGGCCGGGCCGGTCGAGGTCTTTGACTGACACAAGCGGCGAGTCTGCCCGGACCAATGCGCTCTGCTGTACCAGCACATACGTTTGCGAAAAGAGAACGCCTGAACGATCACGATTCGGCGCCACAAAGCCGATATCCGCGCTGTCATTCTTGACTGCCTCCAGCACTGACGCGGCGGTAGGAAGCGGCATGATCGTGACAGATACGTTAGCCTTGCGGCCCAATTCGCGTGTTATGTCCGCGGCCACGCCGGTGAAGGTACCGGTGACAGCATCGTGTCGCGCCTGGGCGACGTTCGCGACGATGTAGGCGGCTCTCAGGGTCCCTGTTGGCGCGAGCGTGGCATTGGCTGCGGTGGCGTTGCCGGTTGGTATTGCTGCCAAAACCAGCAGCGCACGCAAGCGCCGGAGCGCCTTCGTTGCGTTTTGAATGATCGGCATAACGGTTCTCCAGTTGAAATGGAATGGGGAAAGTGAGCCGACATGCTTGCGCTCAAACCACCATCGGATTGAGAGCACCATCCATGGTAACCAGCGCGCCAGTCACGTAGCTTGCGCAATCCGACGCGAGGAACAACGCAGTCCGCGCAACTTCTTCCGGGTGGGCATATCTGCCGAGCGGAATCCGTTCCTCGTTCGCTTTCAGAAGCTCAGCCTCGGACTTTCCGGTAAGCCTGGATTCGGTCTCGAGTGCATTCTTGACCCGGTCGGTATAGGTGGCGCCGGGATTAATGGCATTGACGCGGATGTTGTGTTTGCCCCATGCATTGGCGAGTCCCGACGAGACCAGCATCAGCGCAGCATTCGCGGCGCCTCCAGGCAGATGGAGCGGACTGGCAATCTTCCCGCCCGTACCAATGATGTTGACAATGGCGCCCTGACGGCGCGCCACCATGGTCTTCAACGCTGCGTCGATCGCGTGCATGTACGTGAAGTACTTCGCATCCATTGCAGCTCGCCAGGCCCCGGCGTTCAGTTCCGCAGGCACTACGCGCTTTGCGCCGCCAGCGGAGTTAACCAGAACATCGACCGGGCCCAGCCGGCCCTCGATCGTTCGGAACGCAGCTTCCGCGCTGTCAGGGTCCTGCAGGTCGGCAGGCTCTGCGACCACTGCGTGTCCCGCCTGGCTCAGGGCATCCACTGCAGCGCGCAACCCGTCCGGGTTGCGGGAAATAATGCCAACCCTGGCACCCTCAGCCGCGAAAGCGTGCGCGCACGCCAGGCCGATCCCCCGGCTTCCGCCTGTGATGATGACAACCTTGTCTTTCAGATTGAGATCCATATCATTACTCCGTATTGATTTAAGAATCACTCGGCCTTGATGTTGGCTTCCTTGACGACCTTCGCCCACCTGGCTGTGTCGTTGTTGATGATTGTTGCCATTTCCTGTGGAGAACTGGGGCGTGCTTCGAGGCCCTGGGCCTCAAAGACGGCCTGCACGTCCTTCATCGCAAGTACCTTCTGCAGATCTGCGTTCGCCTTTTCGATCACCATCGCTGGCGTGCCCTTTGGTGCGACGAAGCCGGACCAAATATCCACGGAATAGCCTGGAACGGTCTCGGCTACCGCAGGAACATTGGGAAAGGACTGGTATCGCTTCGCGCCTGTGCCCGCGAGCAAACGCAGCTTTCCGGCCTTGATCATCGGAATCAGCGAATTGGCCTGGCTCAGGAAAACGTCGACGCGCCCGCCAAGCAGATCGGTCAGTGCAGCCTGGGAGCCTTTGTACGGGATGTGCCGGATCGACGTGCCGGTCATGCTTTTCAGCAACTCCAACGAGAAGTTCTGTGGCGATCCCGCGCCCCCCGATGCATAAGTGAGCTCGTTTGGCCTGGACTTTGCCAACGCCAGCAGCTCAGGCACGTTGTGGACCGGAAGGGATGGATTCACGACCAGAAGGTTCTGGACCGAAATCCCCATGCCAATCGGCGCAAAGTCCTTCTGCGCGTCATACGGTACCGGCCCAATCAGCGGAGCAAAGACGAGTACGCTGTTCGGAGCGACAAGCCAGGTATAACCGTCTGCTGGTGCGCGAGCCACCATCCTCGCGCCGACCGCCCCCCCGGCACCGGGATAGTTTTCCACCACCACCGGCTGCCCCCACATTTCCGTCAGTTTTTGCCCAACGGTTCGCGCAAGCAGATCCGGACTTCCCCCTGCGGTGAACGGGACGATGACGCGCACGGGCTTTGACGGAAAGACCGGGTCCTGTGCCAGCGCCCCGGACACCGCAATAAGACAACAAGGCACGATGGCGCACAGCTTCAGCAAATTGCGACGAATCATGACGACTCTCCCCTGCCTTTAGTGAGACGAATGCGCCAATTGAATCGATTCGAAGCCCTTGGCGGCGTCGGGATTGTGAACGGCGATGGGCGCCCCATCGGCGTAAGCAAGGATTTGCCTGAATGCGTTGCCATACGCCGTCTCATGGTTGTCCATCTCGACGTAGCCGAGATGCGGTGTGCAGATCGCGTTGGGCAATTGCCGCAGCGGATCGTCAGCATCCAGGGCCGGTTCTTGCTCGAACACGTCGACGGCTGCCAGGCCGGGCCGGCCCGCCCGCAGCGCGGTGGCGAGTACCCCAGCGGCGATGAGCTCCGCTCGACTGGTGTTCACCAGCAAAGACGTCGGCTTCATCAACTGGAGGTCCGACGCCGTCACGCTACCCCGCGTTTCAGGCGTGAGGCGAACGTGTAGCGACAAGACGTCTGATTCCCGGAATAACTGTTCCCGGCTCTGCGCAACCATGTGTCCGTCCTCGCTGGCCTGCGCCCGGCTGCGCTCGCGCCCCCACACCAGGACGTTCATTTCGAAGGCGCGCGCATACTGGCCGATCACCTTGCCGATGCGGCCATAGCCAAGGATGCCAAGCGTCCGCCCCCGCAGGCCGCGGCCGATCGTGCTCTGCCATCGCCCCTGCTTCAGGGCCTGCACTTCATATGGAATGTGACGGGTTGCGGCGAGGATCAGGCCCCAGGTCAGCTCGGCCGCCGCATACGACGGTCGCGCAGTCAAAGTGGAGCTGACCACGACGCCATGTCGCGTACAAGCCTCGATATCAATGTGCGGCACGTGCCCGTTCTGGCTGATCAGCTTCAGGTCGGGCAGCCTGGACAGCAACGCCTCGCCCACGGGAGTGCGTTCGCGCAGCAGCACCAGCGCTTCCACGCCACGCAGCCGCTGCGCGAGCTGGTCCAGATCGTTTACGTAGTCGGTATGGACCGTTACCTCGTGGTCTTGCAGCAGCCTGAAACACTGAAGCTGCGGCACGATATTCGAGTAATCATCCAGAATCGCGATCTTCATGCCCTGCCTCCGGTCATGCGTTGCTCGGCAAATCGGGGACCGGCGTGCCGCGGTCAATCAGTGCGCATTTTCTCTGTTCTGCCTCGAATTTTTTCCTGGCCAATTCCAGCACCTCGGCAGCGCGCGCCTGGGGGATGAAACAGATACCGGTTTCGTCGGCGAAGACAATATCGCCCGGGGACACGCGAACGCCGTGTAGTTCGATGTCGCCGTTGATTTCGACGGTTTCAATTCGCCACTTGCCGGTAATCGGCGTGATTTCGGTGGACCATACCGGATATCCCACGCTGCGCGAATGGTCGACGTCTCGAATACCGCCGCTGACAATGGCGCCAGCCTCGCCTTGACGCTTGCCCGTCTGCGCCGAAATACCGCCAATATTGGATACGCCGGAGACGCCCGCAATCACCAGCACATCGCCGCGATGGGCCAGGTTGTGGGCTTCAAACTCAGCCATCTTGTTGACGTGAGCCCTGGCCGTCTCGTAGGCATGCTCGCGCTGCATGATGTTCCGTACCGTGAGCGCTGGGCCGACGATGCAGGCGTCGGCAATGGTCGGCCGGTAAAGCGAGGCCGGTAGTACTCCCGCGATACCGAGCTCGTCCATAATGTCCGACAAAATGCCGCTCGCGTGGCCGAGCTCCTTGAATCCCTCGATCAGATTCGGATCGGGACGCGGTGCCTCCATCAAACGGATGCGCTCGCGCGCGATTTTTCCCGTCAGCTTTTTTTCTTCCATTACGTCTCGCTCCAGGTCAGGATGGTTTTGGCGGCTTGGCAGGCTTGGGAGCGTGTTACAGGTTCCGCTCCCCCAGGCCGACCTTCGCGTAGATGGTGTTGATGTGCTCTTTGACGTCATCCGGCGTGTCATCGTCAGCCGGCAGGTGCGACCAGCCCACTTTGGCGCGGGCATAGCGTGCGATGACTTCGTCCTGGTCGGAGGTGCCACCGCTGATGCCGTAGGCGCCAACCATCACGTTGTTCTTGAAGACGGGAGCGCAGCCACCGGAGGCCACGACCTGGCCGTTGGTGAACACCGATGCGTTTGCCAGCATCTGGGGATTGCGCTCCTTGAACCACTGCTGGATGACCAGGCCATCCGGGAAGCGCGGGCTCATTGAGCGGAAAGCCGCAGCCGTGTAGGCCTTCGCCTTGGCGGTGTCCGGCGTGATAAAGCCGGCGTCGTCCATTCGTTCAAGCGCGATCAGGTGGCCCTCCGGACCAACCACCGCCACGGTGATGGGAACCCGCATCTCGGTGGCCTTTTCGACCACAACCTTGATGAATTCCCGGCACTCCAGTGCTGTGAGCTTTTCCATTGCGACTCTCTCTTCCTTAGTTGAGCTTGATACCGGCGTCCTTCATGACGCGTCCCCATTTGTCCGTCTCTTCCAGCATGTATTTCGCAAAGGCTTGCGGCGCCATGCCCTCCACTTCAAACCCTTGCGTCCCCAACTGCGCCTTCACGTCCTCTGACTTAAGCGCTTCGTGGAATGCCGCAGCAAGTTTCGTTTGCACGGCTGCCGGTGTGCCTGCGGGCGCGACAACGCCGAACCATACCGACGATTCAAAGTTGCGAAGTCCAAGCTCAGCCAGCGTTGCGAGCTTCGGTGCTGCTGGCGAGCGATGCGCACCGGCCGTGGCCAATGCGGTCAACTTGCCATCGTTGACATAGCGCATCACAGTCGACGCCGGTGCGAACATGACGTTGACCCGTCCGGCAAGCAGATCCGTCATGGCTTCGGAGCTTCCCTTGTAGGGAACGTGGAGCATTTCCACCCCGGCAACCTTGTCGAACAGCAGCGCTGCCAGGTGCGGCGAGGTACCAATGCCAGACGACGCGTAGCTCAGTTGACCGGGCTTCGATTTCGCCAGCGAGATGAAGTCCTGCAAAGACTTGGCATTAAGGGAGGGATGGACGACCAGCACGTTCGGCACGCGGCCAAGGAGCGTGATGGGTACAAACGATTTGGGCAGGTCCACGCCCACGGTGCCGCGCGAGTTCGCATTGATCGCATTGGCCACCGTCACGACGAACAGCGTGTAGCCGTCAGGCGGCGACGCGGCGACGGCACGGGCCGCCGCGGAACTGCTCGCACCGGGACGGTTGTCGACTATCACCGGCTGTTTGAGTATTTCCCCCGCGCGTTTCGCCACGATGCGCGACACGACGTCCGTTGAGCTGCCCGCGGCGAATCCGACGGTGAGCTTGATGGGTCGATCGGGAAAAGCCTGTTCCGCCATTGCACCGGCCGGACAAGCCAGTGCAAAGGCCGTGGAAAGGCCACAGATAAGGGCACGGCGTAGCATTTCTGTCTCCTGTGCAGGATGCCTTGTGTGTCATGGCATCCGTTGCCAGGATTTAATACCCGCGCCATCTATAATTCAAACGACTTATACCTATCAATATATTGGGTTTTTCAATGAATGTGACGCTAAAGCAGCTGCAGGCGCTTGTGCTGGTCGCGCGCTACGCCAGCTTCACCAAGGCGGCGGAGTCCATGCATCTCACCCAGTCAAGTGTGAGTCTGCTGGTCCGCGATCTCGAGGAAGCCCTCAATGCCAAATTGCTGGACCGCTCCACACGCTCGGTGGCACTGACGGAGGTCGGACAAGATCTCTTTGCCGGGGCGGAACGTATTCTCGGAGACCTCAACCACGTGGTCACGAACGTGGGCGAGCTGGTGGCAAAGCGGCGTGGCCGCGTGGTGCTGACCGCGCCGCTGGTTCTGTCCAGCACGTTTGTCCCGAGAGTGATTGCCGCGTTCCGATCGCGCTACCCCGGCATCGAGCTGCTGCTCAAGGACTCGCTACCCGATCAGGTACTTCCGCAGGTGGCGAATTCCGCGGCGGACGTTGGCATCGGGACATTCGGCTCGACTCCCGACGGTCTGCACGCCACCGTATTGTTCCGTGAACCGCTCGCCGCGGTCTTTCCCATCGGCCATGCGCTGGCTGGCAAGCCCCAACTAAACTGGTCCGATCTACGGGACATGCCCTTGCTGGCGTTGCCCCGTGGCAGCGTGCTGAGAGAACTCGCCGACAGTGGACTGATCGCTGCCGGTCTGGAAGGCGAACCTGTCTTCGAGGCGACCTACGTCGGCACGCTGATCGGGCTGGTCAAGGCCGGCCTCGGCGTGGCGATCGTTCCGGGCTCTGCGACCGTCCTGGCTGATCAAAGCCAAATCGCCTGGAAACGGCTGGACAATCCCGTGATCGAACGCGAAGTGTTCCTCATCCACCGCGGCGCGAGTTCGCTCTCTCCGGCGGCCGAAGCCTTGATCGAAACGATCGAGCAGGAAGCCTTGACGTTCTCGTCCGCCGTGACGGCATAGGCCGGGCACGCCTGCGCTATGGCACGACCACGCCAGGATCATTCCGGTAGTCGCGCACGATGCCAAGAAATCCCTGCAGCACGGGAGACGTGTCCCCCCGGCGATAGACGCAGCTCAGCTCGATGTCGCGCAATCTGGGATCTCTCAAGGGCTTGTACACGACCCCCGGCAAACGGAGATTGGCTGCAGACTCCGTCGTGATGGCAAGTCCAAACCGGCTGGCGACGAGAGCGATGCATGTCACCACGTCCTCGACCTCCTGCTCGACCCGCAGCCTGGCCCCTGCCAGTCGAAACGCTTCCGCGACCTCCTGCGCAAGACCATGCAACGGAATATTGGGGTAAAGGATCATCGGCTCGTTGTCGAGATCGGCAATTGAAATTGCAGCCCGGCTACACAGTGCATGCCCCTCGAAAAGCGCGACCAGATAGGGCTCGCGCAGGACCGATTCCACAACAAGGTCCTCTTCTTCCGGAACCAGGCGGTTAAACGCAACAGTGATACGGCGCTCGCGCAGCGCAGTGATTTGCTCACTCTTCGTCATGTTGTGAAGGCTGATCTGGACTTCAGGCCGGGAGGTATGAAACCTGGCCAGCAGGCGCGGGACTACATTCAGGATGCCCGCGCTGAAGATTCCCACGTCAAGCCGCCCGAGCAGGCCCGCGCCCGCGAGCCTGGCCTGTTCTTCCGCCAATTGGGTCAGCGCCAGGATGTTGGGGACGTCCTGCAGCAGTCGCTTGCCGGCCTCGGTGAGCTCCGTGCCGCGATTGCCGCGTTCGAACAGTCGCACGCCGATCTGCTCCTCCAGCGCCCGGATCTGTCTCGTCAACGGGGGCTGGGCCATGTGCAAGCGCTCGGCAGCCCGGCCAAAGTTGAGCTCCTCGGCGACTGCCAGGAAGTAACGCATCTGCCGCACGTCCATCGTCGTCCTTATCCAGCGGGGTCACGATACCGGAATGGTATCACCGGGCATGAAAACAGTATTGGACCGGCATGGCAGCACGCCGCAATACTTCCTCCAACTCAGGAGGTTCGCCATGCCAATCGTACATATCTCTCTCGTCAGCGGCCGCGATGAGGCCGTCGTGAAGCGCTGCCTCAAGGCCGTTGCACAGACCGTTCATGAAACGCTAGGGGCCCCGCTCGAATCGATCCGCGTTTTCGCCACGCCCGTAGAACCGGCGCACTGGGTCGTTGGCGATCGCGCCAAGGACGAACCCGCCCCCACAAGCAAGGTATCCCAATGAAGCCAACCGAAATCGCAACAGCTGCCCTTGCGTTGCGGCAAGCGGCGCAAACGCGCGAGTACATCGCCCCGTTACGCGAGACTTATCCGGACCTCACCATCGAATCTGCCTACGCGATCCAGCGTCTCAACACGGTGCAGAAATGTGGCGAGGGTCATCGCGTGGTGGGTTGCAAGATCGGCCTCACCTCCGTCGCGGTGCAGAAGCAGCTCGGCGTTGATCAGCCGGACTTCGGCATGCTGTTCGACGACATGAGCTATGGCGATAGCGAGCCCATTCCTTTCGAGACGCTCACGCAGCCCAAGATCGAGGCCGAGATCGCGTTCGTGCTGGGACGGGATCTGACGATGAACAATCCGGGACAGCTTGACGTCCTCAACTCCGTGGAATACGTGCTGCCGGCGCTCGAAATCGTGGGAAGCCGGATTGCAAACTGGAACATCGGCATCGCCGATACCATCGCTGACAACGCCTCTTCCTCGGCTTTCGTGCTCGGCAGCACGCCGAGAACACTCGGCGAGATCGACCTGCGTCTGTGCGGAATGGTGCTCGAGCGCGCCGGTGACCCGGTGTCGACGGGCGCCGGCGCCGCATGCCTGGGCAACCCTCTGAACGCCGTCGTTTGGCTTGCCCGCACGATGGCCGCGTTCGGCACCCCGCTGAAGGCAGGCTCGGTGGTCCTTTCGGGCGCATTAGGCCCGATGGCCGCGGTCCACGCGGGCGACATATTCGAAGCCCGCATCAGCGGGCTGGGCTCTGTCAGGGCCGTATTCGGGCAAACGGCCAGGGAGGCAGCATGAGCCAATATTCCGACTTCGCACGCATTCTCGACGAAGCCGCGCAGCGCGCGCAGGCCGTCGCCCAGTTTGATCCCGAGGGAGCCATGCCCCTCGCTGAAGCTTATGAAGTGCAGCGCGCATCCATCCGCTGCCGCCTGGATCGCGGCGAAAAACGCGTTGGTATAAAGATGGGCTTTACCAGCCGCGCCAAGATGCTGCAGATGGGCCTGTCCGACGTGATCTGGGGACGGCTCACCTCCGGCATGCTCATTGAAGAAGGTTCGACAGTCGACTTCTCCCGCTTCATCCATCCACGCGTCGAACCCGAGCTGGCGTTCGTCCTGCGCGAGCCGCTTTGCGGGCAGGTCACTGCAGCACAGGCGCTCGCTGCCGTGGAAGCCATCGCGCCGGCGCTCGAAATCATCGATTCGCGCTATCAGGACTTCAAGTTCTCGCTGCCCGAGGTCATTGCAGACAACGCCTCGTCAAGTGGCTTTGTCATCGGACCATGGCAGGACCCGCACCAGGACTTCTCGAACCTTGGCCTTACGCTGTCGATCGACGGGCGCACGGTGCAGGTCGGATCCACGGCCGCGTTGCTCGGACACCCGTTGCGTTCGCTGGTCGCTGCCGCGCGTCTGGCCGAACTCGCCGACGAGCCTCTGCAGGCCGGCTGGATCGTGATGGCCGGTGGCGCGACGCCCGCTGAGTGGATCAGGCCGGGGCAGTATGTCTGCCTCGAAATGGAGCGGCTTGGACGGACGGGCTTTCACGTCGGCGACTGAGGCAGGTTCTCCACCGCAGGTAAGACATCACCGAGTTTTATGGAGACAGACATGCAACATAAGGTCAAGGTTGCGATCATTGGTCCGGGCAATATCGGCACCGACCTGATGATCAAGGTCATGCGCAACAGCAAGCATCTTGAGATGGGCGCCATGGTCGGCGTCGATCCGACGTCGGATGGCCTGGCAAGGGCCTCCCGGCTCGGCGTTGCCACGACATCCGACGGCATCGAAGGACTGCTTCGACTCGAGGTGTTCCGTGATATCGATATCGTCTTCGATGCCACATCCGCAAGCGCGCACGGGCGCCACAACGAGGTCCTGCAACATGAAGGCGTGCAGGTGATCGACCTCACGCCCGCGGCGATCGGTCCCTATGTCATTCCGGCCATCAATCTCGAGGAAGAGGATGCGCCGAACATGAACATGGTCACGTGCGGCGGGCAGGCGACGATTCCGATGGTGGCGGCGGTGTCGCGCGTCGCCAGGGTCCACTACGCCGAGATCGTCGCATCGATCGCAAGCAAGTCCGCGGGACCCGGCACACGCGCAAACATCGACGAGTTCACCGAGACCACCCGTAAGGCGATCGAACAGATTGGCGGAGCCGAACGCGGCAAGGCCATCATCGTGCTGAATCCGGCGGAGCCGCCCCTGATCATGCGCGATACGGTCTTCGTGCTTTCGGAACAGGCCGACCGCGCAGCCGTGGAACAGAGCATCGCCAACATGGTGAAGGCCGTCCAGTCTTACGTACCCGGCTACCGCCTGAAGCAGGCCGTCCAGTTTGACGAGATTCCCAAAGACAAGCCGATCAATGTGCCGGGGCTTGGCCTGCGCCATGGGCTCAAGACCTCGGTATTCCTCGAGGTCGAGGGCGCAGCCCACTATCTCCCCGCCTATGCGGGCAATTTGGACATCATGACCTCCGCGGCATTGGCGTGCGGCGATCTCATGGCGCGTCGCCGGGTAGCCGCCGGGATCGCGCGTGGTGCAAAGGAGTCAGCGCAATGAACGACAGCAAGCGAATCTACGTCTCGGATGTCACGCTGCGCGACGGCAGCCACGCCGTGCGCCACCAGTACAGCATCGACAACGTGAAGGCGATCTCGGCGGCGCTGGATCGGGCCGGCGTCGACAGCATCGAGGTCGCGCATGGCGACGGCCTGGAAGGCTCCAGTTTCAACTACGGCTTTGGCGCACACACGGACGTCGCCTGGATCGCGGCCGCAGCGGAGTCAGTCCGGAACGCGGCAATTGCGACACTGCTGCTACCGGGCATCGGGACCATTCATGATCTGCGCAATGCGTTTGACGCCGGCGCTCGCGTGGTCCGCGTGGCGACACATTGCACCGAGGCGGACGTCTCACGCCAGCACCTGGAATATGCACGTGAACTCGGTATGGACGCCGTCGGCTTCCTGATGATGAGCCACATGACAACTCCGCAGAATCTCGCAACACAAGCGAAGCTGATGGAAAGCTTCGGCGCGACATGCGTGTATGTCGTTGATTCGGGGGGTGCACTGGGAATGAGCGACGTCCGCGACCGCTTCCGGGCATTCAAGGACGTGCTGAATCCGGAGACTGAAACAGGCATCCACGCGCACCACAATCTGAGCCTCGGGGTTGCGAACTCCCTGATTGCGCTCGAGGAAGGTTGCACACGCGTTGACGCGAGCCTTGCCGGGATGGGCGCCGGTGCGGGCAATGCCCCGCTGGAGGTATTTATCGCCGCGGCGGAACGTCAGGGGTGGAATCACGGCTGCGACCTGTACGGCCTCATGGACGCGGCGGACGACTTGGTCCGTCCGCTCCAAGATCGCCCGGTCCGCGTGGACCGCGAAACGCTTGCGTTGGGCTATGCCGGCGTTTATTCCAGCTTCCTGCGCCACGCGGAAATCGCGGCCGACAAGTACGGCCTCAAGACCGTAGACATCCTGGTCGAACTGGGTCGCCGCAAGATGGTAGGTGGCCAGGAGGACATGATCGTCGATGTGGCGCTGGATCTGCTGCGGGACGCAACGCCTCAGTGAGCGCGGCCTGGCGTTCTGCGAATAGCTCTTTGGTGAGGACGACCAAGCGAGGTTGTCCATTCTTCTTGCATATGGAGCGCTGATGACAACTTTCAAACTCAACGTCAATGGCAAGCCCCACACCGGTGCTGTCACATTAGGGAGGCGGCCGCGTAAGATGACGGGATGACGAAGACCAAATCGCTCTATCACGGCCACCGGTTTCCGGCGGCGGTCATCAGCCACGCGGTGCGCTGGTATTTTCGCTTCAACCTGAGCCTGCGCGACATCGAGGAACTGCTGTTCGAGCGCGGTGTGGTCGTTACCTACGAGGCAATTCGCCGCTGGTGTGACAAGTTTGGCGCTGGCTATGCCCATCGCGTGAAGGCCGCACGACGCAAACCAGGCAGCACCTGGCATCTCGATGAGATGTTCGTGACGCTGCGCGGCGAGCCATATCTGCTGTGGCGGGCGGTCGACGAGCACGGCGCCGAACTGGAGATCCTGTTGCAGAAGCGGCGCGACAAGGCTGCCGCCAAACGCTTCTTCCTGCGCGTGCTTCGCTCATGTCCGGCGCCGCGCAAGATTGTCACCGATCAGTTACGCAGCTACCCGGCCGCAATGGCGGACATTCCAGAGCTGGCCAGTGTCAAACACGTGTTCGTGAAAGCCGCCGCACGGGTAAACAATCGAGCCGAGAACAGCCACCAGCCGACCCGCGAACGCGAGCGGCGCATGCGTGGGTTTCGCGACCGAAAACGTACGCAGGCTTTTCTTTCGAGCTTCGGTCCGATCCGACAACACTTCGCGCTGAAACGGCATCTGCTGCGTGCTTCGCTCTATCGCAAACACCTTGCAGCGAGATTCGCTGCCTGGCACGAATTCACTGAAGTGGCCCAAAATCCGTCAACTGCCTTCTGATCAGTGATCCCTGCCACTGCCTTGCCTCGCTATCGGCAAGTTGACAGCGCCCTCGCCTGTAGTAACCCGGGCTGGTTCCAAGCCGAGTCCGGAAATGATTGCGCAACGTGGCTGCAGCACCAAAACCGACTTGCACCGCGATTTCATCCACGGATAAATCGGCCTCTTCGAGCAACGTCCTGGCCCGGCCCAGGCGCTCGGTAAGCAGCCACTCCCCTGGCGGCATCCCCATCGTACTGACAAAGTGCCGCTGAAAGGTCCTGACACTCATCGCCGTTTGCTTTGCCATTCTGACAATCGACCAGCCCTCGTCCAATGTTGCGCGCACCGCGTGCGGATATCGCGCCGCGAGTGCTGCGGCATGACGCCAGTGCACAGTCGCACGCTTTCCGTTGAGCAACCCTACTGTCGCCAAGACAAAGGCGCCCGTGCAGATTGGCATGACGCGCGCCCCGCGTTTGCTCGCCTTCCTCAACGCGCGGCAAAATTCCGGCGGGACGTCCGCTTCGAAACCGCGCCACCCCGGGACGATGATGATGGTCTTCGCGTTGGCCAGTGCAGCGGAGAGACATTTGGAGCACACGCATGTTTCATTGGGGAAGACGCCGGATGGCATATCATGCATTGCTGGCAATCCGCATCCGCCGAATATCCCGCAAGGGAGGCGCACCGAAGAGCCGGGCATACTCGCGACTGAACTGTGATGCGCTTTCATACCCGACGCGCAGACTTGCCGTTCCTGCGTCGAGGTTCTGGCTCAGCATCAGTTGGCGTGCTTCCTGAAGGCGTAGCTGCTTCTGGTACTGCAGCGGGCTGGTCCCCGTAATCGCGCGAAAGTGCTGCCGGAATGTCGACGGACTCATGTGTGCATTGGCTGCGAGTTCTTCCACCTGGAACGACTGTGCAAAATTCAGCTTGAGCCACGCCACTGCCCGGGCAATCTGCTCACTTGGCGAGCCGGTGGCCGCGAACTTTCGAAGTAGCGGCCCATAGGCCCCCGCCAGCAGGCGAATGGCGATTTCCTGCTGAATCAATGCGGCGACGTGAGGTATGAGTTCCGGCTCGTCGAGCAGTCGTACGAGCCGGATCAATGCGTCCAGGACAGGCGGCTCAAGGTCACTGACGGAAATTGCGAGATTCGGACTCTCCTTCCGAGGCTCCATCCCTTCCATTTCTGCGGCCAGTTCCATGACGATGCGCGGCTCAAGCGCCAGCATTAGGCCAAGGAACGGCTTGGCCGGCGTAGCGACCGTGACGTTCGACACGACAGGCACGTCGATCGTCGTCAGCAAGGATTGTCCGGCGGCGTAGTTGAACACCTCATTGCCAAGCATGACCTGCTTGCCACCCTGAGCGACCACCCCTAACCCGAACCCGTAGATGCATGGCATCGGGGCTGCGCTGGCGCTCCTGCGGTGGAGCGTCAGGCCCGAAATCCCGGTGAAATGGTCGCCGTCATTTTGGGCAATTTGGCCGATTGCCTCGGCGAGGGTGTCAATGGCCGCAAGCTTGCCAGGATTTCCAATCTTGTCACGCGCATTCATGCTCCTGCTCCGCCCTCCTTTTGCTGCAGGAAGTCTAGCACCGGCCCGATGACAGGCGGTCGTGACGGGCGTGCAATCGTCGGATTGGGCAAAAAGTGGGGCGGAATTGGCAAACAGTTTTCGGGCACCTTCCCGCAAACTGGGCCCCATCGCTACTCTCCATGGGCTTGCCAGATGTCGTCCCTCTTTACCCCCTACGCATTGAAGGGCGTCACCCTTCGAAATCGTATCGTCGTCTCTCCCATGTGCCAGTACATGGCCGAGGTCGGGCATCTGAGCGACTGGCATCAGAGCCACTACGCTACGCTGGCGCGCGGCGGCGCCGGGCTCGTCATCGTTGAAGCGACCGCCGTGTCACCGGAGGGACGGATTACGCCTGGTGACGTGGGCCTCTGGAGCGACTCGCACATTGCGGGCCTTGCCGCTGTGGCGAAGGCCATCAAGGCCGCCGGCGCCGTAGCGGGCATCCAGATCGGTCACGCTGGCCGCAAGGCCGGCTGCACGCCCCCATGGGAGGGCGGTGCCCCACTGGACATGAACGATCCGCGCGCCTGGCAGCCGGTGGCGCCGAGCGCGCTGCCGTTCATGCCCGCGAACCCGCATATGCCGCGGGAACTGCGCCTGGAGGACATCCGGCGCACGCAACAGCATTTCGTGGATGCCGCCGCTCGTGCCCTGCAGGCGGGATTCCAGTGGCTTGAGCTTCATTTTGCCCATGGCTTCCTCGCACAGAATTTCCTGTCCGCTCTCACCAATGCGCGGGACGACCAGTACGGCGGCTCGCTGGAAAATCGCGCTCGCTTCCTGATCGAGACGGTGGCCGCCGTGAGAGAGGTATGGCCGAAAAGCCTGCCGCTGACGGCACGCCTGGGTGTTGTGGAATTCAACGGTCGGGAAGACGAGACACTCGCTGAGTCCGTTCAGGTCCTGAAATGGCTGAAAGAAGCCGGCCTGGATCTCGTCGACGTCGGACTCGCACTGTCCACTGCGGACGAGCAAGTGCCATGGGGACCCAACTTCCTCGTTCCCTACGCGCGACAGATTCGTGCGCAAACTGGACTGCCGGTTGCAACCAGCTGGCAGATCACGAGTGCGTCAGAGGCGGACGCCCTGATCCGCGAGGGGCAGCTCGACCTCGCGCTGTTCGGCCGTACGTTGCTGGCGAATCCGCACTGGCCGTTCCGGGCGGCGCGGGACCTCAAGGTCGAGCAGGCGGCGTCAGTGCTGCCAACGCCGTACGCCTTCTGGTTGCAGAGCTGGGCGGGCTGAGGCCAGGCGATTCACGGCACTCGTACCCTGACCACCACCTACGGAGAACCCTCCCCGATGAGCACGCTCAACGTTAACGGCCGTAAGCACACGATCGATGTCGATCCCGGCACACCCATCCTCTGGGCGCTGCGCGACTCGCTTGGCATGACCGGCACCAAGTTCGGCTGCGGTGCCGCACTCTGCGGCGCCTGCACCGTGCATCTGGACGGCCAGGCCATTCGCTCGTGCATCACGCCGGTCTCTGCCGCCGAGGGCAAGTCCATTGTCACCATCGAAGCTGCCACCGATGGCAGCGACCGGGTCGGCACCGCAGTCCATGCGGCCTGGGTCAAGCACGACGTGGCGCAATGCGGTTACTGCCAGAGCGGCCAGATCATGAGCGCCACCGCCTTCCTCAAATCCCTGCCTCGCGGCAAGCAACCCAGCGCTGCCGAGATCGACGCCGCCATGGCGGGCAACATCTGCCGCTGTGGTACCTACCCCCGCATTCGCGCCGCGGTGGCCGATGCCGCCAAGACGCTCGCCTGAAGGATCCGCCATGTTGCCCAATTTCGATCACGGCGAAATGCCGCGCAATCTGCAGCGGCTGCTGGCCCGGAGCCAGAGCGACGAACCCGCCATGCTGCCGCGCCGCAGCTTCCTGAAGCTGGCCGGCTCCGTCGGCCTGGCGCTCGGTGCATTTCCGCATCTGGCCATAGCACAGGCCGCCAGTGCCGGCGGTGCCGCGAGCGCCCTGAAGCCGACGCAGCAGCCATTGGCGTTTGTACAGATCGCTGCCGGCGGCGAGGTCACCGTGACCATCAACCGGCTGGAGTTCGGCCAGGGCGTGCAGACTGCCTTGCCGATGATCCTGGCCGAGGAGCTCGACGCGGACTGGAGCCAAGTGCGCAGCCGGCACGGCTCGAACGACGCTGCCTACGTCGACCCGCTGTTCGGCATTCATCTCACCGGCGGTTCGCATTCGGTCAAGAACAGCTTCACGCAGTACCGTGAGCTTGGCGCCCGTGCCCGCGCGATGCTGCTGTCGGCGGCGGCGGCGCGCTGGAAAGTGGACGTGGCCACGCTGCGCACCCGCGCAGGGGTGGTGTTGGGTCCGGGTGGCCGCACGCTGACCTACGGCGAACTGGCCGAGGCCGCCATGGCGCTACCGGTGCCGGAGAAGGTCAAGCTGAAGGACCCGAAGGACTTTCGCATCATCGGCACGCCCACCACGCGCATCGATGCGCATGCCAAGAGCAGCGGGCGCCAGGATTTCGGTATCGACACGCGCCTGCCCGGTCAGCTCACTGCCGTGGTGGCACATCCGCCTGTGTTTGGCGCGCGCCTGACTACGGTGGACGACAGCGCCGCGCGAGCCATCAAGGGTGTCAAGGCAGTGCTGCGCGTGCCGGTCGACCGTGGTGGCGAAGGCGTGGCCGTGGTCGCCGACGGCTACTGGCCGGCCAGGCAAGGGCGCGACGCGCTGAAGCTGCAATGGAACACAACCCCGGTTGAAAAGGCTGACAGCGAACGGTTGCTGGCCCAGTACCGCGAACTGGCGACGCGGCCCGGCCTGCGTCAGTTCGACGCAGACATGGCGCCGCTGGCCACCGCGCCGCGCAAGCTGGAAGCGGAATTCGTGTTCCCCTATCTGGCGCATGCGCCAATGGAGCCACTGAACTGCACCGTGCAGTTGTCCGACGGGCACGCCGAACTATGGGTCGGCAGCCAGTGCCCCGGCCTGGACGGTGCCGCGGCGGCGCGCGCGCTGGGCCTCAAGCCCGAGCAGGTGAAGATCCGTGTGCAGATGGCGGGCGGCGGCTTTGGCCGGCGCTTCGCGAGCACGAGCGACTACGTGGTCGAGGCCTGCGCGATCGCCAAGGCCGCGCGCGCCGCCGGCATGAAGGCACCGATACGCACGCTGTGGAGCCGCGAGGACGACATCAAGGGCGGGTACTACCGCCCGATGCACCTGCATCGCGCGCGCATCGGCTTCGACCAGCAAGGCAAGGTGCTGGCCTGGGATCATGTCATCGTTGGCCAGTCGATTACCTCGGGCACGGTGTTCGGGGAATTCCAGGTGAAGAACGGCATCGACGCCACGGCCACGGAGGGCATGCGCGATCCCTACCCGCTACCGATGCGCCTGACCGTGCACCACCCCACGCCCAACGTGCCGGTGCTGTGGTGGCGCAGTGTCGGGTCCACCCACACGGCCTATGTCATGGAGACACTGCTCGACGAGATTGCGCGCGCCACCAGGCAAGACCCGGTGGCTTATCGCATGCGCCTGTTCGGCGAACAGCATCCGCGCCATCGCGCTGCGTTGCAACTGGCGGTGGACAAGAGCGGGTACGGCAAGAAGAAGCTGCCCGCCGGCCGCGCCTGGGGTGTCGCGGTGCACGAGTCGTTCGATTCCGTGGTGGCCTATGTCGTGGAGGCCTCGGTGAAGGAAGGCCGCCCGCAATTGCATCGCGTCACCGCCGGCGTGCATTGCAATCTGGTAGTGAATCCCCGCACCGTGGAAGCACAGGTGCAGGGTGCGGCAGTCATGGGTCTGTCGATGTGCCTGGCGGGCTCTGCCATCACGCTGAAGGACGGTGTCGTCGAGCAAAGCAACTTTGGCGACTTCACGGTGGCGCGCATTACCGACACCCCCGCGTTCGACGTCCATATCGTGCCGAGCGCCGATCCACCCACGGGCATGGGCGAGCCTGGCCTGCCGCCATTGGCGCCGGCGTTTGCCAACGCCATTGCGCGCCTGACGGGCAAGCCGCTGCGCCAGCTTCCCTTCAAACTGACGTGATCGTTGATTGAGGCTGCCCACCGACGGCAGGCCTTCCCTGCCGCTGTCGGCGCGTGGCCGTCAGCCCTCGGGCATCGATGCCAGACTTTGCTGTCTCGGGTCGATGCCTCGTCCAAAAGCATGCAAGCCCGGGACATCCAGTACGTGGATCGTGCCGTATTGCATACGAACCAGGCCGGCTGCCTCCAGTTCGTGCAGGGCGCGATTCACGACCTGACGGGACAGGCCGCACAGGCGTGCGATTTCCTCCTGTGAAATCCGCAGGACGTCAGACGTAGCCGTGCACAGTGCCGGGTTGAACAGTTCCGCGACGCAAATGGCTACCTGGGCCGTGGTTGTCTGCATGCGGTAACTCTCCACGACCGCAACAAACTGGCCGAGCCGCGCGTTCAACTGGCGCACCAGAAACTGGTTGAAGCTCAGGCTTGTTTCGAACAGCCAGTCAAAGGTCTCTGCCGGCACCAACGCGATCCAGCTGTCGCGCAGCGTGACCACTTCGTAGGGACGAAGCTCGTGCTTGAGCAGCGCCCCTTCTCCCAGCCATCCGCCGGAAGAAACGCCGATGAACGTTGTTCCACGGCCATCCGGCGATACGGTATTGACCTTCACCATGCCGTCCAGCACGCCAATCCAATGCAGGGCCGCTGCGCCTTGCTGGCAGACCAGCGACCCCGCGGCGTAGCTCGACACGCGGGTGTCTCGCTCAACGCGCCCTAGCTGCTCTGCAGAGAGGTGTCGCGCCCACGGCGCTTCCAGCAGGCGATCCCGCATGGCGGCGTATGAATCCGGCAAGAGTCCCTCGCAAGAACTAGATTAGTGGACCGGCGCGTCCAAGGTGCGCCGCGCTTCAACCGTTGCCCGCCCTTCTCAAGGCCGCGCCGACTTCTCCATAGAATGCCCGCAACTTCTCCACCTCGACATCCACAGGCAGCAAGGCGGGCCATAACAGCGCCACCATATCCCTGGCCGTCTTCTCGATATCCACTTGCCGCTGCCGGGCGATCGCGTCCCACAGGATGTGCTCCATCGGCCCGAGGATGGCCGAGCGCAGCAGGCTCAACGGCAGGTCATCCCGGATCTCGCCGTTGTCCCGCGCCCGCGCCAGCAAGTCCATCAACGGCGCCGTATAGCGGCGCTGCAGCGGTACGAACACCTCTCCCAGCCCCGGCCCTTTGGCACGGCCCTCCGACAACACCAGCGCACACAAGCCGGTCCCCTGGATCAGGAACAGCCTCAGGTGTGTCCTGACATAGAACTCCAGCTGCACCTTCGTGCTCTGCCCGTGCGGCATGCCTTGTTCCACGGTGCCGATGATCTCGTCATACCAGTCCTCGATCACGCGTGCGCATAGCTCGCGCTTGCCATGGAAGTAGGTGAACACCGTGCCCTCGGAGATGCCCAGGCGCTGGGCGATCTCGGTGGTCGTGGTCCGCTCATAGCCGAGCTCGGCGAATACCTCGCGGCTGACGCGCAGGATGTCCCGGATGCGTTGTTCCGCCTTGGCACCTGCGGGCACACGGCGGGGCGATGTGACGTCTTCCATCATTGAGTCCTAGCTTGCCCGAAGGCGAGATTATAGGGCCGGCTCAACCTCGACTTGAGCTTTACTCAATTTTAGGTTGCCATTTCGATTGGCACCATGTAATTTTCAATCATCGCACCAAGGGGCGTCAGGCGGACCTCGGAAGAATACATCGAAATCCTAGCGTGCACCCCGCCAATATTCGGGAAAACCCGAAGACATCGTCCCAGAATCCATCGATATGATGTTTGTTGAGTAACACTCACAAACATCTCACGAGACGAACCACAACCGGGCTTTGGAGACAAGTATGACGATGCAGGCCGAGTCCTCTCCCACCATCCTGCCGATTGGCGGGCTTTCGCATGTGAGGGGGGACACCAACATTCCGCTGTCGGAGCAGACCGTGCCGGAGTTGCTGGCGCAAACGGTGGCTCGCTACCCCGAGCGGGAAGCCGTTGCCTTTCGCGAGCAAGGGGTGCGCTGGAACTGGCGCGAATTCTCCGACGCCGTGGACGCACTGGCGGCAGGCCTGCACACATTGGGGCTGGCGAGAGGCGACCGGGTAGGCATTTGGTCCCCCAACCGGGTCGAGTGGCTGGTCACCCAATTCGCCACCGCGCGGCTGGGGCTGGTGCTGGTGAACATCAATCCCGCCTACCGCTTGTCCGAGCTGGAATACGCGCTGAACAAGGTTGGCGTCAAGGCGATCGTCGCGGCGGAAGCCTTCAAGACCTCACGGTACCTGGAGATGCTCCAGGTACTCGCCCCGGAACTGGCCACCTGCGCGCCGGGCGCACTGCAGGCGGCGCGGCTGCCGGCACTGCGCTGCGTCATCCGCATGGGCGACGACCATACGCCCGGGATGCTCCGCTATGCCGATGTGATTGCGCGCGGCACAGGCGTGGCGCGGTCGACGCTGGATGGCATCACAGCACAGCTGGACCGCCATGACCCGATCAACGTGCAGTTCACCAGCGGGACGACCGGTGCGCCCAAGGGCGCCACGCTGACCCATTGCAATATCGTCAACAACGCACGCTCCATTGCCATGGCGATGCGTTTCTCCGAGCAGGACAAGCTCTGCATTCCGGTGCCCTTCTATCACTGCTTCGGCATGGTCCTGGCGGTGCTGGCCTGCGTGTCCTCCGGCGCGGCAATGGTGTTCCCGGGGCAGGCCTTCGAGCCGGAAGCCACCATGCAGGCGGTCAGCGAAGAGCGCTGCACGGCACTGCATGGCGTGCCGACCATGTTCATTGCCCAGCTTGATCACCCGAATTTCTCGCGGTACGACTTCTCTTCCCTGCGCACCGGCATCATGGCAGGGTCGCCCTGCCCGATCGAAACCATGAAGCGCGTGGTGTCGCAGATGCACATGTCCGAGGTGACCATCGCCTATGGCATGACGGAGACGAGTCCGGTCTCCTTCCAGAGCAGCACCACCGATCCGCTGGACAAGCGCACCACCACGGTGGGCCGCATCCAGCCGCACCTCGAGGTCAGGATCGTGGATGCGACAGGCGCCACGGTCCCGGTAGGCGAAACCGGCGAGCTGTGTACCCGCGGCTATTCGGTGATGCTGGGCTACTGGGATGACGAGGCACGTACCGCCGAAGCCATCCGCGACGGCTGGATGCACACCGGCGACCTCGCCACCATCGACGCGGAAGGCTACTGCAATATCGTCGGCCGCGTGAAGGACATGCTGATTCGCGGCGGCGAGAACATCTACCCGCGCGAGATCGAGGAGTTCCTGTTCCGCCACCCGAAAGTCCAGGCGGTCCAGGCGTTCGGCGTTCCCGACCAGAAGTACGGCGAAGAGGTTTGCGCGTGGATCGTGCTCAAGCCTGGCGCGAGCGCCACTGAGGACGAAATCCGTGATTTCTGCCGCGACCAGATCGCGCACTACAAGATCCCGCGCTACATCCGCTTTGTCGACGAGATGCCCATGACCATCACTGGCAAGGTACAGAAATTCGTGATGCGCGAGCGCATGACGCAGGAACTGAAGCTCAGCGAATCCAGGACGGCCTGACGCGCTGGCGCCGGTGCACGGCGCCGGCCATCTCGCCCGATCCCACAGACAACACCAGAGACGACACCGCTATGAACACCCTCCCCGGCCTCAAGTTCGACCTTGGCGAAGACATCGAAATGCTGCGCGATTCCGTGCGCGCCTGGGCCCAGGCCGAACTGGCCCCGCGCGCGGCCGAGATCGACCGCACCGACCAGTTCCCGATGGACGCCTGGAAGAAGATGGGCGACCTGGGCGTGCTGGGCATCACCGTGGCCGAGGAATACGGCGGCGCCAACATGGGCTACCTGGCGCACATGATCGCGATGGAGGAAATCAGCCGCGCCTCGGCGTCGGTCGGCCTGTCCTACGGCGCGCACTCCAACCTGTGCGTGAACCAGATCCACCGCAACGGCACCGCCGCGCAGAAGGCCAAGTACCTGCCCAAGCTGGTCTCGGGCGAATGGATCGGCGCGCTGGCGATGAGCGAACCCAATGCCGGCTCCGACGTGGTCAGCATGAAGCTGCGCGCGGAGCTCAAGGGCGACCGCTACGTGCTGAACGGCACCAAGATGTGGATCACCAACGGCCCGGACTGCGACGTGCTGGTGGTCTACGCCAAGACCGAGCCTGAGCTGGGCGCGCGCGGCATGACTGCCTTTATCGTCGAAAAGGGCATGAAAGGCTTCTCGGTGGCGCAGAAGCTGGACAAGCTGGGCATGCGCGGCTCGCACACCGGCGAGCTGGTGTTCCAGGACGTGGAAGTGCCGGTGGAGAACATCCTTGGCGCCGAGAACGGCGGCGCCAAGGTGCTGATGAGCGGGCTGGACTATGAGCGCGCGGTGCTGTCCGGCGGCCCGGTCGGGATCATGCAGGCGTGCATGGACGTGGTTACCCCGTATATCCACGACCGCAAGCAGTTCGGCCAGAGCATCGGCGAATTCCAGCTGATCCAGGGCAAGGTGGCCGACATGTACACCACGCTGCAGGCCGCGCGCAGCTACCTGTACACGGTCGGCAAGAACCTGGACGGGCTGGGCAGCGGCCACGTGCGCCAGGTGCGCAAGGACTGCGCCGCCGTGATCCTGTACACGGCCGAGAAGGCCACCTGGATGGCGGGCGAGACCGTGCAGATCCTGGGCGGCAACGGCTATATCAACGAATACCCCGCCGGCCGGCTGTGGCGCGATGCCAAGCTGTACGAGATCGGTGCCGGCACCTCGGAGATCCGCCGCATGCTGATCGGCCGCGAGTTGTTCTCCGAAACCATGTAAGCGCGCCTACCTTCGCCATCTGCCGACCGACAGCACCATCTCGCGGCACACCCAGAAGCACGATATGCCAATCATCGAAACCAAACTGAACGCCCGCTCCGAATCCTTCAAGGCCAACGCCGGGGCCATGCAGGCCGTGGTAGCCGACCTGGAGGCCAGGATCGCGAAGCTCGCCGAAGGCGGCGGCAAGGACGCACGCGACAAGCACCTGTCGCGCGGCAAGCTGCTGCCGCGCGACCGCGTGCAGCAGTTGCTCGATCCGGGCACGCCGTTCCTGGAGCTGTCGCAGCTCGCGGCCTACGACATGTACGACGATGCCGCGCCCGGCGCGGGCATCATCACCGGCATCGGCCGCGTGGCCGGGCAGGAATGCGTGATCGTCTGCAACGACGCCACCGTCAAGGGCGGCACCTACTACCCGATGACGGTCAAGAAGCATGTGCGCGCGCAGGAGATCGCCGAGCAGAACAACCTGCCGTGCATCTACCTGGTCGATTCCGGCGGCGCCAACCTGCCCAACCAGGACGATGTGTTCCCGGACCGCGACCACTTCGGCCGCATCTTCTACAACCAGGCCAACCTGTCCAAGCAGGGCATCCCGCAGATCGCGGTGGTGATGGGGTCGTGCACCGCCGGCGGCGCCTACGTGCCGGCGATGAGCGACGAGTCCATCATCGTCAAGAACCAGGGCACCATCTTCCTGGGCGGTCCGCCGCTGGTGAAGGCGGCCACGGGCGAGGAAGTCAGCGCCGAGGACCTGGGCGGCGCCGACGTCCATACGCGCCTGTCCGGCGTGGCCGACTACTTCGCGCAGAACGACCACCACGCGCTGTCGCTCGCGCGCAATATCGTGCAGCACCTGAACCGCCGCAAGCCGGACCAGATCCGTCTGCACGAGCCGGTCGAGCCGCTGTATCCGGTGGAAGAACTGTACGGCGTGATCCCCACCGACACGCGCAAGCCCTATGACGTGCGCGAGGTGATCGCGCGCCTGGTCGACGGCTCCGAGTTCGACGAGTTCAAGGCGCGCTACGGCACCACGCTGGTGTGCGGGTTCGCGCGCATCTGGGGCTACCCGGTCGGCATCATCGCCAACAACGGCATCCTGTTCTCGGAGTCCGCGCTCAAGGGCGCGCACTTCATCGAGCTGTGCTGCCAGCGCAAGATCCCGCTGGTGTTCCTGCAGAACATCACCGGCTTCATGGTCGGGCGCAAGTACGAGAACGAAGGCATCGCCCGCAATGGCGCCAAGATGGTGACCGCGGTCGCCACCGCGCAGGTGCCCAAGTTCACGGTCATCATCGGCGGCTCGTTCGGCGCCGGCAACTACGGCATGTGTGGCCGCGCCTATTCGCCGCGCTTCCTGTGGATGTGGCCGAACGCGCGCATCTCGGTGATGGGCGGCGAGCAGGCCGCCAGCGTGCTGGCCACGGTGCGCCGCGACGGCATCGAAGGCAAGGGCGGCAAGTGGAGCGCGCAAGAGGAAGAGGCGTTCAAGCAGCCGATCCGCGACCAGTATGAGCACCAGGGCCATCCGTACTACGCCAGCGCGCGGCTGTGGGACGACGGCGTGATCGATCCCGCGCAGACCCGCACCGTGCTGGGACTGGGACTGTCCGCGAGCCTGAATGCGCCGATCGAGGACATGAAGTTCGGCGTGTTCCGCATGTAATCACGACAAGGAAGACCGATGTTCAACAAGATCCTGATCGCCAATCGCGGTGAAATCGCCTGCCGCGTGGCCGCCACCTGCCGCCGGCTCGGCATCCGCACCGTCGCGGTGTACTCGGATGCCGACGCCGACGCGCGCCACGTCGCCTTCTGTGATGAGGCCGTGCATATCGGCGGCTCGGCCGCGCGCGACAGCTACCTGCGCGCGGACCACATCATCGAGATGGCAAAGGAGACCGGTGCCCAGGCCATCCACCCGGGCTACGGCTTCCTGTCCGAGAACGAAGCCTTTGCCGAGGCCTGCGCCGCGGCGGGGCTGGTCTTCATCGGCCCGCCGGCCTCGGCCATCCACGCGATGGGCAGCAAGAGCGCGGCCAAGCAGCTGATGGAGAAGGCCGCGGTACCGCTGGTGCCGGGCTACCACGGCGAGGACCAGGATCCGGCACTGCTGCGCCGCGAGGCCGACCGCATCGGCTACCCGGTGCTGCTCAAGGCCAGCGCCGGCGGCGGCGGCAAGGGCATGCGTGTGGTCGAGTCGGGCGACGGCTTCGAGGCCGCGCTGACCTCGGTCAAGCGCGAGGCGTCGGCCAGCTTCGGCGACGACAAGGTGCTGGTGGAGAAGTACCTGACCCGGCCGCGCCATATCGAGATCCAGGTGTTCGCCGATACCCACGGCAACTGCGTCTACCTGCTCGAGCGCGACTGCTCGGTGCAGCGCCGCCACCAGAAGGTGCTGGAAGAAGCGCCGGCGCCGGGCATGACCGAAGAACGCCGCCGCGCCATGGGCGAGGCCGCAGTGGCCGCGGCCAAGGCCGTGGGCTACGTCGGCGCCGGCACCGTGGAGTTCATCGCCAACCAGGACGGCTCCTTCTACTTCATGGAGATGAACACGCGCCTGCAGGTCGAGCACCCGGTCACCGAGATGATCACCGGGCAGGATCTGGTCGAATGGCAGCTGCGCGTCGCCGCCGGTGAAGCGCTGCCGCTGACGCAAGAGCAACTGCGCATCGACGGCCATGCGCTGGAAGCGCGCATCTACGCCGAGAACCCCGACAACCAGTTCCTGCCGTCCACCGGCACGCTGCGCTTCCTGCGCACGCCGCCGGCGGTGCAGTTCATGCGCGGCGGTGACGCGCACGGCCCGGCCGGCATCCGCATCGATGCCGGCGTGCGCGAGGGCGACACCATCAGCCCGTTCTACGACCCGATGATCGCCAAGCTGATCGTCTGGGGCAAGGATCGCGACGAAGCGCTGGCGCGCATGCGCCAGGCGCTGGCGTCGTACCACGTGGTCGGCCTGTCGACCAACGTCGCCTTCCTGCAGCGGCTGGTGTCGTCCGAAGCGTTCTGCACCGCCGATCTCGACACCGGCCTGATCGAGCGCAACGAGAAAGTCCTGTTCCCGCCGCCGGCGCCGGTCGACATGGAGATCATCGCGCTGGCCGTGGCCGCGCTGCTGGATCGCGAGAACAAGGAACGACGCATCGACGCCGCCGACCAGCATTCGCCGTGGACCCATGGCGGCGCATGGCGGCTGAACAGTGGCGCGTCGCGCGCGCTGCGCTTCGGCTATGGCGAGCAGGTGCTCGACGTCACGCTGAACACCAATGCGCGCGGCAGCACGCTGTATTATGCAGGCATGGCCGGGCAGTTCTCCGCGCAATGCAAGGCAGACGATATTCGCGTCGACCTTGGCACGCGCCGCGCGCATGGACAGGTGCATCTCGAAGACGAGACGTTCCACGTCTTCAGTGCCGGCCGTCACGTCACGCTGACCTGGCTAGATCCCCTGGCCCATGCGGGCGAATCGGAAAGCGAAGGCGGCAAGCTGACGGCGCCGATGCCGGGCAAGGTCATCGCGGTGATGGTCGAGGCCGGCAGCACCGTCACGCGCGGCGCGCCACTGCTGGTGATGGAAGCGATGAAGATGGAGCACACCATCAGCGCGCCGGCCGACGGCGTGGTCAGCGAAGTGCTGTACGGCATCGGCGAGCAGGTGACCGAAGGAGCGCAACTGCTGGCGTTTGAGGCTTGATATGGGCAGGTTGCCGACAAAGCTTAGGCCTGTCGGCGCAGTAGCGCAGCGTTGGTGCGTCAATGTGTTGAACGCGAGCCAGCGCCATTGGTGAACGCTCCCCTCTTCCGCAAGCGGGAGGGGGAAGCAAACTGGCAGCATGCAGGCTGGCTTTGTCAGCAAGCTGAGGTGGCATCGCCTGCGATGCCACCCTCTTTTTTTTTGCAAGAAGCACGGAGCCAGCGTCCCGGGGACTAGCCTTCATTCCAGATCGTTCTCCAGCGGCGCCGGACGCAAGCCGCCAACCCTGGTGAACGCTCTGGCGAATTCAGGTTAAGAAATAAAAAAAGACCCCCTGCATCAGGGAGCCCCGAGGCGCGTTGCCGCACCCTCTGCATGCGGCATCACTGGCGCAGTGCCGCCGGACGCGTGCCGACTGCAACTGGCTCAGGAAGCTCGGCGCTGACGTCCTCGTCATGCACCGAGGCCGAACGGCGATGGTCCACCAATGCGATGGCGGCCAACGCAATCACCGCCGGAATGGCGATCGCGAAGAAGTTCTGCTGCAATGGCAGGTTCATCCCGACCAGGGTGCCGATCACGATCGGCGCCAGGATCGCGCCGCTGCGGCCGACGCCCGAGGCCCAGCCGATGCCGGTCGAGCGCACTGCCATCGGGTAGAACTGGCCAACGTATGCGTAGGCGAGGATCTGTGTGCCGATCGTCGTCGCGCCGGCCATGCCGACAAGCAAGTACAGCACCGCGGTCGGAACCTTATAGCCGAGCATCGAGATCGACACGGCCGCCAGCGCGAAGAACACCACCAGCACATGCTTGATGTGAAAGCGGTCGGCCAGCCAGCCGCCGCCGACCGCACCGGCGATCGCGCCAAAGTTCAACACCAGCACGAACGTCAGCGCGGAGCCAAGGCTGTAGCCCGCGTTGGCCATCAACTTCGTCAGCCAGGAACTGAGCGCATACACCATGAACAAACACATGAAGAACGCGATCCAGAACATCACCGTGCTGAAACCGCGTCCCTCATGGAACAGGTGGCGAATCGGTGCATCGTCGGCCTTGTGCTCGGACGGCAGTGCGAAGCGGTCATTCGCATGCGGCTGGTAGCTCGGCTCCAGCTTCGAGACCGTTTGCTTCAATTCGTCAATGCGGCCCGACCTGATCAGGAACGGCATCGACTCGGGCAGCGACTTCATGATCAGCGGGATCAGGATTGCCGGGAGTCCCGCTGCGATGAAAACGGATTGCCAGCCGTAGGTCTCGATCAGGCCTTTGCCCAGCACTGCGGCCAGCATGCCGCCCACCGCATACCCGCTGAACATCAATGTGACCATCGTGCTGCGAATCCGCTTCGGCGAGTACTCGGTCATCTGCGCGACCACGTTGGGCATGACACCGCCGATGCCGAGGCCGGCAAGGAACCTGGTAACGCTGAACAATACTGGGTCGCTGGTGAATCCAGCCGCCGCCGTAAAGACGCTGAACAGTCCGACGCAGATGGCAATGGCTCGGCGACGGCCGATCCGGTCCGCGAACGTACCCAGGAGAATGGCACCGACCATCATTCCGAACAGCGCTGAGCTGACCATGAATCCCGCGCTGGTCGAGTTGACGCCCATGTCTTTCATAATCGACGGTAGCGCGATCCCGGCGACTGCCAGGTCGTAGCCGTCGAAGACGATGATGAGCGCACACCAGAATAGTACGCGCCTGTGAAAACTATTGAAGCGGGCCTCGTCGGCCAGCTTGTGAACGTCGACTTGACGCATTGCTTGTCTCCCCGGTGCTGCTTGCACCAATGTTGGCGGCCTGCGTACACCCTAGACTCTGCAGGCCATTCCCCGTGAACGTCGAGATTCAGGGGGTGTCTAGTGACCGAAGCGCTGCTGAAGTGGCTTCGTGGTGTCGATGTACACGACCAGGGCGAGACAACGCCTTGCGGCAATCGTTGCCGCTGATTGAATTGCAAGCCACCGCCCCCATGCTCAGATAGCGTCGAATACGAGGGCGAGTTTGTCCATGCTCTCGCCTGGCTTCTTACCGAGGAATGTGTGGGGCGGCATGCCGTCGCTCACTGGTCGACGTCAGCATAGGCAATCTGTACGCATCGATCTGTCGTTGCAATGACAATCCACGCCGGGGATTTCCCTAGTACTTTAGCGCGCTGCCCGACAAAGTCGATGATGCCGCGCGCGCCGTGGCGATGGAACGGCACACGTGTTGCTCCATACCACAGGAGCCCTCTGCCAGCCCACGTGCCTGGCGCGGTGTCCGGCGCAGGAACAATCGAAACACCCTGCGCCGGCGCTGCGACATCATGGGCTTTCAGGGCACGAATGAAGGCTGGTCGCAACTGCAAACGCTGCCAGTACTCCGCTATCGCCGGCGTGAAGCGCGACTCAAGCGCCAAGTCCTGTGCGAGCAGCAAGGCGTAGCCCACGGAAACATCGGCCGCAGTGAAACGGCCCGAGCACAGGTATGCGTGCTTCTTGACTACCGGTTCCAATGTGCGCAAGCGCGCCAGAGGCCATTTCGCGTAATCTGCGGCGACGGTCGGCTGGCGCCGCTCTTCTGGCTCGAATCTCGAATAGCGAAGGACAAGTGTCTGCGGAAACGTAAGGGTAGCCTCACCGAAATGAAGGTAATTCAGGTAGGCGCCGAAATCGTCTTCTCCTGCTTCGACCTGCAGCGAAGTCGTAGAACAAAGGAAAGTTTGGTCTTCCGCACTTTGTGTGACGGCCGCGTCGAGGGCTTGATCTCGGGCCAAGTTTGCGGTGCGAGCCATCTCGGAAAGGCTGCGCCATGAAGTGGGCGGCGCGATTCGCACGACGAAGTTCGTGAAGGACTTCTACCAGATCGCGATTCCGTCAGAGGCAGTGGCGCGCGCCATCGCCTACGCGATTGAGCAGCCGGCAGACGTGGATATCAACGAAATCGTGCTACGCCCGACGGTACAGGAGTTCCGAGCGGTCAGGGACCACACGCCCGACATGACTGACGGCCGATCCGGCCGTTCAGCTCCGGCGGCAGAGGATATTTTGGAAAAGGACTGGCAGCGCCTACTTGCTGCTGTCGCGCGCGTCACCGCCGAGCGGGTCGACAATGATCATGGTGCGATCCAGCACGCCGCGCTCGTCAAAGTAGGCGCTGAAGTGCGCCGGCTGATAGGCGCCCGAGTAGAGCCGATAGGACCAGGCCTCGCGTTTCATCATGGGGTAGTACTCGATCGGCTCGCGGGGCCGGCCGAAGCGCTCGGCAACGTCCTGCTTGGTCCAGACGCCAGGGCGGGCCTCATAGATCTCCTTTTCGGTCAGCATCTGGCGGAAATTGGCCAGCTTGCCGCTTGCGTCGAAGTCCGCCGCGTAGACCTGGAAGCCGAGCGGCTGCTTCGAGTAGATCCACCGGCTGGTGCCGTTGGCGAGCTGGTATGTCTCCGAGGGTGCGCCGAAAGTATCGCGTACGGCGCTCTGCGGGCTGCCGAGCATCTTCTGGGCGGTCTCTACGGGCTGGAGGGTGGCACAGGCGCACAGCAGGGTGGCCGCAGCGGCGGCCAGCCAGGCGGACAGGCGATGGCGCATGATCGATCTCCGGTAGGGGCGGCGGGCGCGATTCTATTCAGCATAGTGCACGCCATGCAGGGACTCGTGCCTGCACTGCTTGGTAAACACGCGGGCCCGGCCGAATATTCCAACCCGTTACGATAATCCTTGGACGGGTCCAAACCCGCATCTCGTACCGAGTGATATGAGCCGCCGCAGTCGCAAAGCCGCTTGCGCCGGCTACTGGCGCGCTGTGCTAGAACGACACACACACCTGGCTGCGAACCCGGAGCACTGCTTCCTGCTGAAAGCGGGTCTTGTACTCGTTGACGATTGCTCGCGCCCCGGCTTCGCTGCGCTCGTCCGCGGGGTACACCAGACTGAGGACGTATGAGGCCTCGCGCACCACGCGGCCATTGGCGCCGCGCCATTGTCCTGAAGCAGGCCAGGCCGTGAGACCCTGCGCAAAGCGCGGAGTCACCGAGCCTTGCAGGAAGGCGTCCCATTCAGACGCCGACACCACCCCATCAGGCTTCGCCATGCCAAAGTACATCAGCTCGCTAACCGCGCGCTCCTCGCCGGCCGCGCACGTGGGGCCGGATACGGCTGCGCAGCCGGACAAGGCGAACGTCAGCGCCAACGGCAGCGCAACAGCGACGGCATCTCGGAAACAGCGCGGAGGCAGGAGCCGATCTTGCATCGTTGCGGGGGATTTCGCGACCACGCTCAAAATACCCGTCAAACGCAGCAGCGGAATCCGACGAACATGTCGCTGCGGTGCGGCAGGTAGAAATTCCGGTAGCGGGGATGCCGCATGCGGGCATGCGTGGCGAACGAGCCGCCGCGAACCGCGCGATGCGTGCCGAACCAGGGCGCGGAGTACTCCTGGTAGGGGTCTGCCGAGAAACCCGCATAAGGCAGGAAAGCATCGGCCGTCCATTCCCACACCGCCCCACCCCACTGGATCAGGCCGCGGCTCGCCGCATACTCCCATTCGGCTTCCGTGGGCAGGCGCTTGCCGGCCCACCGGCAATAGGCCTGCGCTTCATAGGCGTTGACATGGCAGACCGGCTGGTCGAGGGGAAGCGGCACCCACTGCCCGAACCAGCGCAATTCCCATGGCCCCGGCACGTCGCGCGCCGCCTGGCGCCACCGTGCCGGATGCGCCAGCCCGCTCTGCTGCAGCCAGGCCATCCCTTCATCCGACCACCAGCGCCGATCGCGATAGCCGCCCGCGGCAACGAACTCGGCGAATGCCGCGTTGCTGACGCATTGGCGGTCGATACGAGCCGGGGCGATGCGGACTGCGTGGGCCCACTTCTCATTGTCAAACACGAATCCGCCGTCCCCCGATGCCCCCATCAGGAAGGCATCGTCGGCGATCGCCACATCGCCGCCGCCGGGCGCGAGCGAAGGCATCGCAAGCGGAGCATGCAGGGGATAGTCAAGCGTCTGGCGCATGTAGGTCAGCGCCTCGGCGTGCATATCTTCGTGAAACAGGGCGAGACGGAAAAAATAGAGCGCCTCGTCAGTGTCGTCGGTTGCGGCAAGCCGGGTGCGCACGCCTTCCAGCACCGCGCCCACATAGTCGCGCATCTCCGCGAGCTGAGGCAGGTCCAGATGCCAGCGGTCCTGGTGGGCAACGCGCATGGAATCGAACCAGCGGTCGGCGTCGGCCAGCAAGGACGGGAGACTGGCAGAGAAGCGCCCTGCCTGGTCGGCACGCGGATCGCGCAGGATCCAGTGCTCCGTAAACCAGGCGATATGGGCATACTCCCACAATGGCGGGTTGATGCCCGGATCGTAGCGAACCTGCCATTGGGACGGCGACAAATCCTGCAGGATGGCCCACGTGCGTCGATGCGCTTCGACGAACGCCTCATCCAGCCCGAACTTGTTTATGCTTCTCGCAGCAAGCCCTTCAGCCTTCATCGCCATGCACCCTCCCCAGGCCACAGTGGCAATTATCAGTCCGGCACTGCGGAAAGCCAATAACGGCAACTGGCAAACCGCCAGCCGCTGGTCCCGCTTTCTGCGCGCCGACTACGATGTCCTGCTGGCCGCGGAGTGGCCGTCGGACGGCGAGCGCGGCGCCCTGCCCGACTGCATGATCGCCTTGCACGCCCGGCGGTCGGCAGACAGTATCGCAAGGTTTGCCGCAGCCTGCCCGGATCGTCCGCTAGTAGCGGTGCTGACCGGGACCGACCTCTATCGCGACATCCACTGCAACGAATCCGCCCGGCGCTCTCTCGAGCTCGCCACCCACCTGGTGGTGCTGCAGGACGAAGGGCCAGCCGAACTGTCTCCCCGGCATCGCGCCAAGTGCCGTGTGATTTACCAGTCGGCTCCGGCATGTGCGCCGGGTACACCCGGTGGTGGCACCTTCGATATCGTACTGGTGGGCCACATGCGGGCGGAAAAGGACCCTCTGACCCCCATGCAGGCGCTGGAACTGCTCCCCGACGATTCGAGCGTGCGGCTCATCCACATAGGCGGTGCCCTTGACGATGCGTACCTGCAAGCGGCGCAGGCTCTGCAAGCGCGTGCCTGGCCGGCGGTGCAGCGCTACGTCTGGCTGGCCAGCCTGCCGCACGCGGAGACGCGCCGGCGCATCCGGCAAGCGCAGGCGATGGTGATCTCGAGCGTGATGGAAGGCGGCGCCAACGTCATCGTCGAGGCCGTAAGCAGCGGTGTGCCGGTTCTGTCCAGCCGCATCCCGGGCAATATCGGCATGCTGGGCTCCGACTATGAGGGTTATTTCCCCGCGGGCGACGCCCGGCAACTGGCGCTGCTGCTCGAGCGGGTCAGCCGGGATGGCGCTTTTCTGGCCCGCCTGCGGGAGCAGGTTGCGCGCCGGGCGCCGCTGTTCGCACCGGCGCGGGAACGGGCGGAAGTGATTAAACTTGTCGCCGACGCCCTGAAACAAGCACAAGCGGCATCCCCGCCGTGAACCGGAAAACGAATGGCGGAAGTTGCGGACACCCGGTGTGCTGTCGGAGATCCTCAAGACTTCGAGGCAATTCGAAGTACTTCCGGGCCCGCGCCGCTGGTAGGCATCGAGACCAGCGACGGCCGCCCGTCCCCACCATTGCCGTGCCAACCCTGAATCCTTCCCCACTATGCTCCCTATTCTCTTGCGCACCCTGAAGCGCCTTTCCATCCTTGGCCTGCTGGGCGTGGTCGGTCTTGCCAGCGCCCAGCCGGTGCTCAAGGTGTCGGCCATCCCCGATGAGGCACCGACCGAATTGCAGCGCAAGTTCGCGCCGCTGGGCAAATACCTGGAAAAGGAAACTGGCATGAAGGTGGAGTTCGTGCCGGTCACGGACTACGCTGCCGTGGTGGAGTCGCTGGCAACGGGCAAGATCGACATGGCCTGGCTGGGCGGTTTCACCTACGTGCAGAGCAAGATCCGCACGAATGGGGCGACCATCCCCATCGTCCAGCGGCAGGAAGATGCCGCCTTCACCAGTAAATTCATCACCGCCGACAAGACGATCAAATCCCTGGCGGACCTGAAGGGCCGCACCTTCGCCTTCGGTTCGCCGTCTTCGACTTCCGGCCACCTGATGCCGCGGCATTTCCTGTTGCAGGCCGGCATCGATCCGGACAAGGACTTCAAGACCGTCGCCTATTCAGGCGCCCACGATGCGACGGTCGCCTTCGTCCAGGCCGGCCGGGCCGACGCCGGCGTCCTCAATGCCTCGGTCTGGGACAAGCTGGTGGAGCAGAAAAAGGTTGATACCGACAAGGTCAGGGTGTTCGCCGTCACGCCGCCCTATTACGACTACAACTGGACCGTACGCGGCGGTCTCGATCCGGCCCTGCGCAAGAAGCTGACCGAGGCCTTCCTCCGGCTTGACCCGAGCAACCCCGAACAGCGGGAGATCATGGCATTGCAGCGGACGTCCAAATTCATCACCACCCGGCCGGAGAACTACGCGGACATCGAGGCTGCGGCGCGTGGCGCGGGCCTGATCAAGTGAGCTTCCGCATCGAGACCGCCAGCATCCGCTATCCCAACGGACAGTGTGCGCTCAGCCAACTGACGCTCGCCGGGGGCCGCGGCGAACGCATCGCCGTCATCGGCCCATCGGGAGCCGGCAAGACCACCTTGCTGCGTTTGCTGGCAACAGCGCTGCGGCCAAGCGAGGGCCGCGTCGAGGTGCTGGAGCAAAGCCCCTGGGCGCTGTCCGCCGGACGCCTGCGGCGCTTGCGCTGCACCATCGGCATGGTGCACCAGGCGCCGCCAATGCCACCACGGCAGCGCGTCGTCACCGCTATCCTGGCCGGCCGCCTGGGCGTCTGGCCAGCATGGAAGTCGATGCTGTCCCTGGCCTACCCGGCTGACCTCGCCGGCGCCACCGAACAGCTCGCCCGCCTCGATCTGGCCGACCGCCTGTTCGACCGTTGCGATCAACTGTCCGGGGGCCAGCTCCAGCGGGTAGGCGTCGCTCGCGTGCTATACCAGCGCCCCGAGCTGATCCTGGCGGACGAGCCCGTCTCGGCGATGGACCCTGTGCTGGCCAACCTCACACTGGGCGAGCTGTGCAAGGAAGCGGCGACGCGGACAGCGACCCTGGTCGCCAGCCTGCACGCGGTAGATCTGGCCTTGCGCTGGTTTCCCCGCATCGTGGGGCTCAGGTCAGGCGCGATCGCCTTCGACCTGCCGGCCGAACGCGTCACCGATGTCCTGCTGCGAGAGCTTTATGCCTCCGAAAGCGAGTCGCCGCCGGTGCACGGCCGCGAGCCGCTGCTCATGGCCGCCTTATCGGCTGGCGGCGACCGGCCCAAATCGGCGTGCCGATGACCGCCCACCCGCGCGATCCGCAGGCGCTGCGCCGGGCGAGCGGCCTGGTCGTTGCGCTGCTTCTGCTGTGGCCCTTGCTAAGGCTTTCCCAGTTCAGTCCGTCGGCGCTGTTCGAAGCCGGAAACCTGAAGGTGATGGGGCGCTTTTTGCGCAACTTTCTTCCCCCTGAGGTTTCGGCCGAGTTTCTCGGCTACGTGGTCAAGGCCACGCTGGAGACACTGGCGATCGCCACTGCGGGAATTGCCCTCGCCTTCGTCGTTGCCACGCCGCTTGCCGTAGCGATGACGAACAGCCTGTCGATCTCCCGCATCGGACCTGGCCCCGCCCGCAAGCCGCGCATGGCATTGCGCGTCGGCGTGCGCGCCCTTGTGCTCCTGCTGCGCGGGGTGCCCGAGCTGGTCTGGGCCCTGCTCTTCGTGCGCGCCCTGGGACTGGGGCCTGCGGCTGGCGTGTTGGCACTTGCCATCACCTATGGCGGCATGCTGACGAAGGTCTATGCGGAAATCCTCGAGTCCAGCGACAGGCGCGCAGTGGACGCGCTCCTCGCCGGCGGCAGCGGGCGCCTGGTGGCGCTGCTCTATGGGCTGCTGCCGAATGCGGCGCAGGAGCTGGTTTCCTACACGGTCTATCGCTGGGAGTGCGCGATCCGGGCCTCGGTGGTGATGGGCTTCGTCGGCGCCGGTGGGCTCGGCCAATTGATGGACCAGGCGATGAAACTGCTCAATGGCGGTGAAGCCGCGACGATCCTGCTTGTCTTCCTGCTGCTGGTCCTGCTGGCGGATGCGGTCAGCGCCCGGCTGCGCAAACTGCTGGCGTAAATCATGGCAAACAAGACCAGCGCCGCCCAGCTCTGCTTGAGCTGCCTGTTCACCCTGATCGCCGTGGTGCTGGTGGTGTCGGCCAGCTTCGCTTATCTCTCGCTCAATCTTGGCCGGCTCTTCTCCATGGACGCGGCCGGCGAGATGCTGCGCTTCCTGCAATCCTTCTTTCCCCCCGACCTGTCGGCCGGCTTTCTTGCCAGGACAGCGAGGGGCATGCTCGAAACGCTCGCGATGTCTGCCGTTGGCACCTTGTGCGCGGCGGTCCTTGGCCTGGTCCTGGCGTTACCTGCCTCCGGCCGGCATGGCGCTGCGCTGAAGGCGCTGTCACGGCTGGTGCTGAACCTGTTGCGCTCGGTGCCCGAGCTGGTGTGGGCGGTCCTCACCGTGCTGGCCGTGGGCCTCGGACCATTTGCCGGCACCCTTGCCCTGGCCTTGCACACCGCCGGCGTGCTTGGCCGCCTGTTCGCCGAAGCACTGGAGAATGCGCCGGCCGCGCCGGCACAGTCGCTGCTGGCAACCGGGGCGTCCCCCGCCCTGGCCTTCCTGTATGGCACGCTCCCCTGCGTCCAACCGCAGTTCCTGGCTTACACCCTGTATCGATGGGAGACAAATATCCGCATGGCGGCGATCCTCGGCTTCGTCGGCGCTGGCGGGCTTGGGCAGATGCTGTACTTCGAACTCTCCCTCTTTCATCTGGCGCAGGCCTGCACCGTCATCATCGCCATGCTCGTCCTTGCGGCACTGGTCGACGCGGCGAGCGCATTCATGCGCCGTGATTGGGTCATGGTTCACGCTTGACCCCCGTGGCTGGCCAGAAAAAGGCGTGGCATGCCGGAGGGAGACAAGGCCTTTCTTTCCCAAGCGGTTACGCTGCGCCCGCCCCGCGCCCCACGTGTGCCAGCGCCAGTGTCAGCCTTGCCCCCACCTCGGCGTGTGCCTTCCAGCAAGGCACACCATTCTTCACGCGTGCGGCCGGCGAAGATCTCGGTGAAATGGCGATGCAACACCCGCCACCGTTTGCGGTCCCACTGACCCGCAAACTGCGGCAAGTCCTGCAGGCCCAGCTTCTCCAGCAGCAGGGCATAGAACTGTGGATCGAGCGCCCCCACGGTGACGAAATTCCCGTCCGCGCAGCGCTAGGTGGCATAGAAATGCGAGCTGTCGTGAACGTTCTCGCCTCGCTTTCCGACCACCAGGCCAGCCTTGCGGGTCGCAAGCAGAAGCTGCAGCATATGGGCCGAGCCGTCGACAATCGCCGCGTCCACAACGGTGCCCCTGCCGGTTTCGCGTCCCTTGAGGAGGCCCGCCAGGATGCCTACGGCCAGATACAACGCACCGCCGCCGATGTCGCCATTTGCCGTGATGGCCGACGAGGGCGGCTCCGCGGGGGTGCCGTTGTAGTAGAGCGCGCCGGAGAGCGAGATATAGTTGTTGTCGTGGCCGGCGACATGCGCCATCGGTCCAGTCTGGCCCCAGCCGGTCATGCGACCGTAGACCAGGCGAGGGTTGCGCGCCATGAGCACCACAGCGTCGCCGCCAAGCCGGGCGCCGGCCGGCGTCCCAACGGCTCGTCACGTTTAGGATGAAGAAACAAGCGAAGCCTTACCGTTCGCTTTGTTTCGTATCCGAGGAGAGAATCTTGTCGTTCCAGTCGTCCAGAGACTGGCTATAGGTGGTATGCGGCTTTTCCGTGAGGGCGGCCGAATCTGGCTTGTCGATGCAGCTGATGGTCCAAAACACGATGCGGCTCCTCTCGACGAAATCGTTGCGGAATGCGAGAGCATCTTAGGTGCCGGTCCGCCGTGGACGCGCGGTGCGAAATTGAATCTCCTTCAAGCACAGCTTGTAAATCGGATGATGCGCTCAATGGCACCGGGACTATCCTTTGCCGCGCTAGGCAAGGAGATGCAATTACGATTCAAGACAAAGTGGCGATCGTGACGAGCGTCAAAATCCGGCATCGACAAGACAAGCGCGATGCGGCTGGCCTGTGTGCCTTTGGACGGGACGGAGCTGCGTATCGAGGCTGAGAGGCTGGTGCCGGCGCTTGAAGATTGGGGCCCCTGTTTCCCGTCTGGCGCCGCCAGCGGCGCTCTCAGCGCAGATGCCGACACAACACTCCAGCGATGTACTGAACCATTTGGAACCATTGCCCGCTCATTGTCGGCCGATAAAGCGGCCACCTGCCCCGCAGATTGCGGTAGGTGCATCATCGAAACCCCTCCCCGTAGCTACTTGTTCCTCGGTACGCCGCTGCACGCTCCAGTGAGTTTCCGTGATTACCCATGACAGCGATCATTGCTTCATGCTGCAGCAAACCTGGTCACTGCGGCCGGCTACCGTCGTATCGAGATCGGGGATCTTGCTCTCTGGGGGCCTCGCGAACGACGGCGCGCTCTAGGCCATATTTCGGCTGTTGGCAACGGGTCGGCTAGTCCGCGGCGTTGTGTACACCGGCTGGCTCAACTGGAGTAGCGTATGAAAATGACGTCCTCATCTGACGCCGTCAGCATGGCACCCACGGTCGGCATCTTGGGGGCCGCCGAGATCCTCCACGTCCATCCCAAGACAGTGGAAGACCTGATCCGATCGGGGGCCATCCCCGCCGGCAAGGTCGGACGCGCTTGGGTGATGATGACCCGTGACGTGCTGGACTACGCCGAGAAACTCATCATCTTCCAAACGGCCGACCGGCTGTCCAGCCGTCGGACGCGCAATGTCACCAAAGCGCTGCGGCCAAGTCGGACCCTCTGAGGTTAGCGTAGCGCATCATCATGCGGTGGCTCTTGTGGCCGCTGATCTTCATGATCTGGCTCTCGGAAAGCGTTGTCTTCTCGAAAAGCCGGCTCACTGCTTCGTGCCTCAGGTCGTGGAATTTGAGGTCCGTGTACCCCGCCTGTTGGAAGATATCCAGATACCGCTTCGAGAGGTAATCAGAGATTTTTGCACGCGCCTTGGGGGCACGATCCCCACTCCACCAAGGGAATATCAAGCCCTTTGAGTGTGCATCGGGTATTTCACGGGTCGGGAGGTAATCTTCGAGCAGTTTCACTGCGACACTGGTCAGCGGCACCTGTCGCTTATCACCATTCTTCGTTTTGTCTAAAAACACAGTGCGCCGCTTCAAGTCCACCTGATCTTCCCACATGGTGTACATCTCAGAGAGGCGCATCGCGGATTCGACGGCCAAAATGAACAACACCCGGTGCGCATGGGGATCTTCAATCATCAGCGGCCGCTGTTTGCGCGCAAGCACCCCGCCATCGATCACGGCCAGGATGCGTTCATACTCACCTGGCTCGAGCCGTCGATCACGCTCGATATCCTCGCGCTTGACCCCAGCCGCTGCGGCGTCTGCCTTGCTGTACTGAGCATAGCCATCTGGCAAGGTGCGGAAAGGATGGTCCGGCATCGTGAGATGGCCCTTGCGCATGCCCCAGTCGGCCGCTCGCGCCAGTGCGCCGATGCGGGCTCGGATCGAAGCCGGCGCCAGCTTTTCTACGCGCTTCATCTCCGCGATGATGCGGTCAACCCATTTCGCATCGATCTTCGGCAGTGCTGTGTCGCCCCAACGTTTGACGCAGGCCTTCAGCGCGCCCTGATCCTTGACGCTTGGGTGTGCCTCCATCTCGTATGCCCGCACCAGTTGGACGAGCCTGACGATGCGGGATTCCGGCTTGAACTCTGCCGGCACAATCCCGCGCTCCAGCAGCACTTCAAGCTTCGCCGCGTACTCGTCGCCTTCGTGCTCGCTGGCAAAGGTGAGATACAGGGGCTTCTCAAGTACCCCTGCCCGTGCGGCTGGTAGAAGGTTCTTTCTGGTTGGTAGAGCCTCTCTTAGGCTCGGCTGGAGGGAGGTAAAATGCCAACAAAAAAGGACTTAGATCGCTCTAAGTCCTTGATTTTGTTAGTCGAGCGGTGGTGGGTGCTGAGGGGCTCGAACCCCCGACCTACGCCTTGTAAGGGCGCCGCTCTACCAACTGAGCTAAGCACCCGCTCGACCATCGCAGGCTGGCTGCCTGCAACTTGCTGATCGCTCCGCACCTCGCGGCAGTTGCCGTGGTTTGCGTTGCGAGGGCGCAAGTGTAATACAGGTGATTTCAGTTTGCCAAGACCTGCGCGCGCAAAAAAAACGCCGCCGGGCATCGCTGCCCTGCGGCGTTTCATTCATGCGGCCAAAGCTGCGTCAGTGATGCAGACGCTCAACCTTGGCCGCCGCCTTGTCCGCCACATCGGCGGGCTTGGCGTCTTCTTCCGGCAACGGCTCGGGCTTGCGCTCGAGCGCCAGTTCCAGCACCTTGTCGATCCAGCGGACCGGCACGATCTCGATGGCGTTCTTCACGTTGTCCGGGATCTCGGCCAGATCCTTGACGTTTTCCTCCGGGATCAGCACCAGCTTGATGCCGCCCCGGTGGGCCGCCAGCAGCTTTTCCTTCAGGCCGCCGATCGGCAGCACCTCGCCGCGCAGCGTGATCTCGCCGGTCATGGCGACATCCGCGCGCACCGGGATGCCGGTCAGCACCGACACCAGCGCGGTGGTCATCGCACCGCCTGCCGACGGGCCGTCCTTGGGCGTGGCGCCTTCGGGCACGTGGATGTGGATGTCGCGCTTCTCGAACATCTCATCCGTGATACCCAGGCGACGTGCCCGCGAACGCACCACCGAACGCGCGGCTTCCACCGACTCCTTCATCACATCGCCCAGCGAACCGGTACGCGTGATGTTGCCCTTGCCCGGCATGATCGCGGCTTCGATGGTCAGCAGGTCGCCGCCCACCTCGGTCCACGCCAGGCCGGTCACCTGGCCCACCTGGTTTTCCTTGCCGGCCAGGCCGAAGTCGTACTTGCGCACGCCAAGGAATTTGTCCAGGTTCTCGGAATCGACCTTGATCGTGCCCGACTCTTTCTTCAGCAGCAGCAGCTTGACCACCTTGCGGGCGATCTTGGAGACCTCGCGTTCCAGCGAACGCACACCCGCCTCACGCGTGTAGTAGCGGATGATGTCGCGGACCGCGCTTTCGGCAACCTCGATCTCGCCTGCCTTCAGACCATTGTTCTTGATCTGCTTGGGCAGCAGGTAGCGCTGCGCGATATTGACCTTCTCGTCCTCGGTGTAACCCGACAGGCGGATCACTTCCATGCGGTCGAGCAGCGGCGGCGGGATGTTGAGCGAGTTCGACGTCGCCACGAACATCACGTCGGACAGGTCGAAGTCCACTTCGATGTAGTGGTCCTGGAACGTGTGGTTCTGTTCCGGGTCCAGCACCTCGAGCAGCGCCGACGACGGATCGCCGCGGAAATCCATGCCCATCTTGTCGATCTCGTCGAGCAGGAAGAGCGGATTGCGCACGCCGACCTTGGACAGGCTCTGCAGGATCTTGCCCGGCATCGAGCCGATGTAGGTACGGCGGTGGCCGCGGATCTCGGCCTCGTCACGCACGCCGCCCAGTGCCATGCGCACGAACTTGCGGTTCGTGGCGCGCGCCACCGACTGGCCGAGCGAGGTCTTGCCCACGCCGGGAGGCCCGACCAGGCAGAGGATAGGCGCCTTCAGCTTGTCTACGCGCTGTTGCACTGCGAGGTACTCGAGAATGCGTTCCTTGACCTTCTCCAGGCCGTAGTGGTCTTCATCCAGCACGCGTTCGGCGTTGGCCAGGTCGTTGTTGACCTTGCTCTTCTTGCGCCACGGCAGGTTCACCAGCGTGTCGATGTAGTTGCGCACGACCGTGGCTTCGGCCGACATCGGCGACATCAGCTTGAGCTTCTTGAATTCGGCGTCGGCCTTCTTCTTGGCTTCCTTCGGCATGCGCGCAGCCTTGATGCGCTTGTCGAGTTCTTCCAGGTCGGCGCCTTCTTCGCCCTCGCCCAGTTCCTTCTGGATGGCCTTGACCTGCTCGTTCAGGTAGTACTCGCGCTGGCTCTTTTCCATCTGGCGCTTGACGCGGCCACGGATGCGCTTTTCAACCTGGAGGATGTCGATCTCGCCCTCGAGCTGCGACAGCAGGCTTTCCAGGCGCTCGGTCACATTGACCATCTCCAGGATCTTCTGCTTCTGCTCGAGCTTGATCGGCAGGTGCGCGGCGATGGTGTCCGCCAGGCGGCCTGCCTCGTCGATCCCTGACAGCGAGGTCAGGATCTCGGGCGGGATCTTCTTGTTGAGCTTCACGTACTGGTCGAATTGCGACACGATCGCGCGGCGCAGGGCCTCGGTCTCGGCGCTTTCGCCAGGTGCGGGCGGCACGGGCACGGCTTCGCACATGAAGTGCGATTCGTCCTCGCTCACCTCGCGGATATTCGCGCGCTGGGTACCCTCGACCAGCACCTTCACGGTACCGTCGGGCAGTTTCAGCATTTGCAGGATATTGGCGATGCAGCCGACCTCATACAGGTCGTCGGCGGTCGGCTCGTCCTTGGCCGCCGTCTTCTGGGCCACGAGCATGATGCTCTTGCCCGCCTCCATCGCAGTCTCAAGCGCCTTGATGGACTTCGGACGTCCCACGAACAGCGGGATCACCATGTGCGGAAACACCACCACGTCGCGCAGCGGCAACAGTGGGAGGCGAATCGGCTCGGCCGGGAGGAGTTGTGTTCCGGACATCATTTTCCCCAAGTCAGTCATTTAAGGCGTAAGTTGGGCCGCCCGAATCGATTACAAGATACGTGCCAATCGATTCATCAAGGCAGGCAGATGCCGCTCCCTGCACTTGCTGGCCCCTCTGAAACAGCATACCCGCGTTTCCTCCCTCTCGTCGGTAGAAATAAACAAAAAAAGCCGCTCGCTTCTACGCGAACGGCCTTTCCGCCTAGCTGCCGGTGTGGTCCCGACCACTTACCACGTCTGGCAGCCCTCGCGTCAGTTGGACCCCGCTACTTTGGGCTGCTGCTCTTCGTACATCAGCAGCGGAGGTGCATCGCCGTTGATCGTATTTTCATCGATCACCACCTTCTGCACGCCCTTGTAGTTGGGCAGGTCGTACATGACGTCCATCAGCGACTGCTCCAGGATCGAACGCAGGCCGCGGGCCCCGGTCTTGCGGCGGATCGCCTTGCGGGCGATGGCGCTCAGCGCACCCGGGCGGATTTCCAGCTCGACGCCTTCCATTGCCAGCAGCTTCTGGTATTGCTTGACCAGCGCGTTCTTGGGCTCGACCAGGATCTGCATCAGCGCGGCCTCGTCCAGCTTGGACAGCGTGGCGACCACCGGCAGGCGGCCGATCAGTTCGGGGATCAGGCCGAACTTGATCAGGTCTTCCGGCTCGGTCTGCGGCAGCACTTCGCTGGCCTCGCGCTCTTCCTTGCTCTTGACCTGCGCGGCAAAGCCGATGCCGGTCTTGTCCGAGCGCTGCATGATGACCTTCTCCAGGCCATCGAAGGCGCCGCCGCAGATGAACAGGATGTTGGTCGTGTCCACCTGCAGGAAGTCCTGGTTCGGATGCTTGCGGCCACCCTGCGGCGGCACCGATGCCATGGTGCCTTCGACCAGCTTGAGCAGTGCCTGCTGCACGCCCTCGCCCGACACGTCGCGGGTGATCGACGGGTTGTCGGACTTGCGCGAGATCTTGTCGATCTCATCGATGTAGACGATGCCGCGCTGCGCCTTCTCGACTTCGTAGTTGCAGTTCTGCAGCAGCTTCTGGATGATGTTCTCGACGTCCTCGCCCACGTAGCCGGCTTCGGTCAGCGTGGTCGCGTCGGCGATCACGAACGGCACGTTGAGCAGGCGCGCCAGTGTCTGCGCGAGCAGCGTCTTGCCCGAGCCGGTCGGCCCGATCAGCAGGATGTTGCTCTTGGACAGCTCGACATCGTCCTTCTTGCCGAGGTGCTTCAGGCGCTTGTAGTGGTTGTAGACCGCCACGGCCAGGATCTTCTTGGCCTGTTCCTGGCCAATCACATACTGGTCCAGGCTTTCGCGGATCTCGTGGGGCGTGGGGAGGTCCGAGCGCGCGGCCGCAGCGGCGTCTTTCTCGGATGCCGTGGCCTCGTCGCGAATGATCTCATTGCACAGGTCGATGCATTCGTCGCAGATGAACACCGACGGGCCGGCAATCAGCTTCTTGACCTCATGCTGGCTCTTGCCGCAGAAGGAGCAGTACAGAAGCTTTTCGCTGGATGAACCTTTTTTGTCCGCCATAGGAATCAGTCACTTTTGCAGTGCGCACACCGCGGGGCGAAAGGCTCCCCGGCGATACGCTTCAACGCATCATACGCCAAAACAATTGGCACCACCGGCGGTTCCCCCCGGCTGTGGGGCAAAAGCAAAAAACGAGGCTCGGGGCCTCGTTCCGGTGTAGCCTTCGCCATTTGAGCCCGTACCAGCCTGGCCGGCCGCCGCTGCGGATTGCGCCACGGCGGCCCGCTGCATCAGCCGCGGCGGGCGAGGACCTTGTCGATCAGGCCGTAGTCAACCGCCTGGTCGCCGCTCATGAAGTTGTCGCGATCGGTGTCGCGCGCAATCTTCTCGGCCGGCTGGCCCGTCACCTCGGACAGGATGGTGTTGAGCCGCTCGCGCAGGTACAGGATCTCGCGCGCCTGGATCTCGATATCCGAGGCCTGGCCGCGCGCGCCGCCCAGCGGCTGGTGGATCATGATGCGCGAGTTGGGCAGCGCCGAACGCTTGCCCTTGGCGCCAGCCGCCAGCAGGAACGCGCCCATGCTTGCCGCCATGCCCATGCACAGCGTGGACACGTCCGGCTTGATGAACTGCATGGTGTCGTAGATCGCCAGCCCCGCCGATACGGAACCGCCCGGCGAGTTGATGTACAGCGACACGTCCTTGTCGGGGTTCTCGCTCTCGAGGAACAGCAGCTGGGCCACCACCAGGTTGGCGGTCTGGTCGTTGACCTCGCCCACCATGAACACCACGCGCTCCTTCAGCAGGCGCGAGTAGATGTCATAGGCGCGCTCGCCCCGGCCGGACTGCTCGACGACCATCGGCACCAGCCCCAGGCCCTGGGTTTCCAGTGCCGAAGCCTGCGTGGTGGCGAGACGGTCAAGCAAATCATTGCGGGTCATGCATGTTCTCCATGGATTCGTCGGATCGCAAGGCAATCCGGGGTAACTCGGGAAGTTGCCCCGCCCCACGCCGTGGCGCGGGGCTGCGGGTCACTTCCGGCCTCAGGCTTGCTGCTGGTTGCCTTCGGCGGTGAGTTCCTCGAAGGACACCTTCTTGTCGGTGACCTTGGCCTTGCCGCACACGAAATTTACCACGTTGTTTTCGAGCACGTAGGCTTCCATTTCGGCCAGGCGCTGTTGGTCGCCGTAGTACCAGCGCATGACTTCCTTCGGGTCTTCGTAGCTCTTGGCGAAGTCCTCGATCTCGGCCTTGATCTGGTCAGCCTTGGCTTCCAGGCCGTTGGCCTTGACGATCTCGGCCAGGATCAGGCCCAGCTTGACGCGGCGCTCTGCTTGCTGCGCGAACATCTCGGCCGGGATCGGCATGTCCTTGGCGTTGGGCATGCCACGCTGCTCCAGGTCGCGGCGGGCCATTTCCACCAGGCGTTCCTGGTCTTGCTCGATCAGGGCCTTGGGCACGTCCAGCTCGCTGGCCTTCAGCAGCGCTTCCATGACCTGGTCCTTCAGCATGGAGTGCGTGCGGCGCTTCACTTCGCGCTCGAGGTTCTCGCGGATGTCGGCGCGCATCTTCTCGACGCTGCCGTCGGCGATGCCCAGCGACTTGGCGAAGGCATCATTGACTTCCGGCAGGTGCGCCCACTCGATCTTCTTCAGGGTCACCGTGAACTCGGCGGTCTTGCCGGCCACTTCCTTGCCGTGGTAGTCCTCCGGGAAGGCCAGCGGGAAGGTCTTGCTTTCGCCGACCTTCAGGCCCAGCGCGGCCTGCTCGAACTCGGGCAGCATGCGGCCTTCGCCCAGCACGAACGGGAAGTCCTCGGCCTTGCCGCCGGCGAACTCTTCACCTTCGATCTTGCCGACGAAGTCCAGCGTCACGCGGTCGCCATTCTGGGCCGCGACGTCGGCACCGCCGTCGCCATGCTCGCCGGCTTCGCCGCGGGCGTGGTAATGCACGCGCTGCTTGCGCAGGATGTCGATGGTCTTGTCGACTTCGGCATCGGTGATTTCAGTGCCGGTGCGGGTGACTTCGGCAGCCGACAGGTCGCCGATGGTCACTTCCGGGTACACCTCGAAGGTGGCGTCGAATGCGACTTCGTCCTCGCCCACGCCATCGTTCTTGATCTCGAACTTGGGTTGGCCGGCAACCTTGACGTCCTGTTCCTTGGTGATGTCGAAGAACTTGCGTGCGGCCTTGTCGAAGCGCACTTCGAACTCGACCTGCTGGCCGTACTGCTTCTCGACCATCTTCATCGGCACCTTGCCCGGACGGAAGCCCGACATCTTCACGGTCTTCGACAGGCGAACCAGGCGCTCCTGCTTTTCCTTCTCCACTTCGGCCTTGGGGATGGCCAGGGTCACCTTGCGGTCCAGCTTGCCGAGGTTCTCAATCACGTTCGACATGGTCGTAGATCCAATCCAGAAAATGTAGTTGTGTTCGTAGGTGCTACCGCTTGCGCATGTACCGCCCGCTTTACCGCCACGGCGCCGTCACGACAGGACGGCCGGGGCGGCGCACCGGCGAACGGGAAGCTCCGCGCAAACGGAAAACGGGGATTATCGCACGGTTTTCATTCGCTTCCGGCAGATTTTGCCCGGAACGGGCCCGGAACCGCCCGCCGGACCCCGCCGCGCTATCCCGTCTGCGCATGGCGCAGCGCGCGCAGCAGCAGGCGTGCCGGATCCACCGCATCGGCCAGGTCCGACTCCAGCGGCAGCGGCTCGCCCTCGATCTGGCTGGCCAGCAATTCAGCGGCCAGCGCAGCCCAGGTGAGGCCGCGCGACCCATATGCAAGGGCGGCGTAGAGCCCGGGCATGCGCGGCAGGTCACGCAAGTGCGCGCCGCGCAGCGATGCGGCCTGCGCCAGTGCAGCGGCCTCATCGGGCACCTGGCCGACCAGCGGCAGCCGGTTGTGCGTGACCGTGCGCACGCCGACATAGCCGGAGAGCGTCGCGGGGTCGATGGCGGCCACGGCATCGGCCTGGCGCGGCAGCATACCGGACAGGCGCGCCAGGTTGGCCGCGTGGACCGCCGGCTGCTCCACCAGCGGGCCTTCGTCGGCGTCGTAGCTGGAGCCGACCCGGCCAGCGCCGTCTGCGGCACGCGGCAGCAGGTAGCCGGCACCGGTCACCACGCAATCCGGCCAGCCGCCGAGCGCATCCACCTGCGCCGACCCCAGCGTGGTCAGCTGCCCGCGCACGCGCCGCATGGTCCAGTGCTGCTGCGGCAGCAGTTGCTGCGCCTCATGTGCGCTGGCCAGTACCAGCACCGGCGCCGATGCCAGCACTTCACCGTCCTGCCCGACCGCCTGCCATTGCCCGTCGACGCGTGCGATTGCAGCAACCCGGCAGCCGAAACGTGCCGTCACCGCATCGCCGGCACACGCCAGCTGCGCCGCGCAGATATCCGGCGGTGCCACCCAGCCGCCTTCCGGGAACCACAGGCCGCCACGCGGCACGCCGGCATGGTGGGCCGCCGCCGCCTCTTCAGCGCTCATCCAGCGCACGAATTCTTCCGGCAAGCCCATCGCCGCCAGCGCGGCGCGCTGGGCCTCGCCCTCGGCTTCGTCCTCGCCGATCTGCAGCACGCCGCAGCCATGCCAGCCGACCGGATGGCCGGCCTCGGCCAGCGCCGCCCAGGCGCGCAGCGCGTACTGGTTGCCGGCGCGCGACAGCCGCGACAGCAGGCTGTCGTCGGCGGACACGTGCGCATGCATGGCCGCCGCGCGATGCGCCGAGGTCTGCCGCGCCGGCCCGCCGTGGCCATCGAACAGCGTCACGCGCCAGCCGCGCGCGGCCAGCCGCTCGGTCACGGCGCAGCCGGCCAGGCCGGCGCCGATCACGATGGCATGGCGCTCGGCCCATTGCGCCGCCAGCGGCGGCGCATGGCGGCGCGCTTTCCATTGCGGGCGAAAGCGCGCGACGGTCATGTGCCACTTGCCGCCAAAGCCGGGCACCTTGCTGACTTCGAAACCGACGTCCTTGAGCCCGCGCCGCACAAAGCCCGCGGCCGCAAACGTGGCCAGCCTGGCGCCTGGCCGGGCCAGCCGCGCCAGTCCGCGGAACACCTGCGGCGACCACATCTGCGCATTGCGCGCCGGCGCGAAACCGTCCAGGTAGAAGGCATCCACGCCAGCCGCCAGCCGCGGCAGCATCTGCTCGACATCGCCCAGCGCCAGCGTCAGCACCACGCGCCCGCCGTCGAAGGCCAGGCGGTGCAGCCCCGGCAGCGGCAGCGGCCATTGCGCCTGCAGCGCCTGCGCCAGCGACTGCAGCCCGTCCAGTCCGGCGTGCAACTGCGCCAGCCCTTCGCGGGTGAACGGATGCTTTTCGATCGAGATGAAATGCAGCGTGCCGCAGCGCTGCGGATCGTCACGCCACGCCTGCCAGGTCGCCAGGAAATTCAGCCCCAGGCCGAAGCCGGTCTCGGCAATGACGTATTGGCGCTGGCCGGCCCACGCCTGCGGCAGACCATTGCCGCCCAGGAAGACATGGGTGGCCTGCGCCAGCCCGCCTTCGGTGCTGTGGTAGACGTCGTCGTAGCGGGGCGAATACGGGATGCCTTCGGCAGACAGGATGGGCTCGGCGGGCTCTAGTGCGCGCGGCATGGGACAGGAAACTCGGCGGAAGCAAAATGCCCGGGCGGATTCGCCGGGGCGTGGGAGGGGCCGGGGTTGGCCGGGGTTGGCAATTCGCGCCGGATGGTAGCATAGCGGCCTTCCCGCAGACCGCACCGCCCTGCCCCTTGATTTGCGCCGCCCAGGCGCCCCGCTCCACATGCTCAGCTACCGTCACGCCTTCCACGCCGGCAACCATGCCGATGTCCTCAAACACGCCGTCGTGGTGCAACTGCTCGAGCACCTGGCGCAGAAGGACAAGGCGTTCTGGTATATCGACACCCATGCCGGCGCCGGCCTCTATGCGCTGGACCACGCCTACGCGCAGAAGAAGGCCGAATTCGAAACCGGCATCGCGCCGCTGTGGCGCGCCGCCGCCAGCGGCACCCAGCTGCCGGCGATGCTGGACGAATACCTGGACCAGGTGCGCGCGCTCAACCCGGACGGCAACCTGCGCCACTACCCCGGCTCGCCCTGGCTGGCCTGGCAGATGCTGCGCGAGCACGACCGGCTGCGGCTGTTCGAGCTGCACAGCACCGAGATCCAGGTGCTGCGCGACAACTTCCGCGGCGCCGGGCGCCGCGTGATGCTGTACGACGGCGACGGCTTCGGCGGCATCAAGGCCATCCTGCCCCCGCCGCCGCGCCGCGCGCTGGTGCTGGTCGACCCCTCCTACGAGGACAAGCAGGACTACGCCCGCACCGTGCAGACCATCCGCGACGGGCTGGAGCGCTTTGCCACCGGCGTCTATGCGGTCTGGTACCCGCAGGTGCAGCGGCGTGAATCGGTGCAGCTGCCGGTGCAGCTCAAGGGCCTGCCGCTCCAGAGCTGGCTGCACGTGACCCTGACCGTCAAGCATCCGGTCGACGGCGGCCTGGGCCTGCACGGCAGCGGCATGTTCATCGTCAACCCGCCGTGGCGGCTGAAGGAATCGCTGCAGCAGGCCATGCCGGTGCTGACCGACCTGCTGGGCCAGGACGACGGCGCAAAGTTCACGCTCGAAGCCGAGGAGAGCTGAGGCGGCGCACCAGCCAGTCCAGCGCCATGCCGGCGGCCAGGCCGACGCTGTCGGCCAGCAGGTCGAGCCAGTCGGCCTCACGGTAGCCGGTCTGCCCCTGCAGCAGTTCAATCAGCCCGCCGTATGCCACCAGCCCCAGCAATACGGCCCAGCCACGGCCGGTGTAGGCGCGCCGGCCCAGCACGCCCAGCACCGCGAACGCCAGCATATGGTTGGACTTGTCCCAGCCGGTGGTCGGCAGGGGCTGCGTCGGCGGCATCAGCGAAAGCGCCAGCACCGCTGCCGCGCAGCCCCAGAACAGCAGGCGCCAGCGCAGCGGGGTCAGGGTCGGGACGGCAATCATCGGCATGTGTGCGGCATCTGGAAAGCCGACAATATATCCCTGCCGCTTGCCGCCGCCACCGGAGCGCCCGGCAGGGCTGGATTCCCCCCGCGCCTTGCGCTACAATCCGCAGCCTCGTTGCACTGCAGGCGCGAGCCATGCCGACACCACGGTTCGGCGGCCAGTGACGGCAGCAGCGGACAGATGAAAGGCGGGCAGTTCCAGCCGCCTTTTTTGCTTTCCTGTCCGGCGCAAGCCAGCGAGCATCGCGGCCGCCCGCCCGGGCAGCGCCGCAAGGACCGCGAGGGTGGCGAAATTGGTAGACGCACCAGGTTTAGGTCCTGACGCCAGCAATGGTGTAGGGGTTCGAGTCCCCTCCCTCGCACCACCCGCCTTTCAAGTGGCGGGCTGACAACTTCCGTTTTCAAATCCCCTTCGGCCCGCTTCTCCCGGCAGGCACCTCCACGCCGCGGCACTTTCCAGCCTGAGCCAGCGACGGTATTATTTCGCATCGTATCGATAATCGATACATACGTATATTGGTGCAATACTCACTCATCGTGGTGCAGCCATCCCGCGGATGGTGCCGCCCGGCCTCTCGCCCGCGACGCAACTATGCCGTCAAAACCCGTCCCGCCACCCGCGCCCGACCGCGACAACCCGCTGTTCAACCAGTCGCTGGAAAAAGGCCTCGAAGTCCTGCGTGCGTTCAACGGCGTCCACCGCACGCTGACCCTGTCGGAACTGGCCGCGCTGACCGGCATGAACAAGAGCTCGGCGCAGCGCACCATCCATACGCTGGAGGCGCTGGGCTATGTCGACAAGCACCCGCAGACGCGCCGCTTCCGGCTGACGCCGCGGGTGATGGAGATCGGCTACAACTACCTGGCGGCCGACGCGCTGATCCCGGTGGCCAGCCCCTACCTGTCGCAGCTGGCCGCAGCCAGCGGCGAGACCGCCAACCTGACCGAGCCGGTCGGACTGGACATGGTCTACGTGGCCCAGCTGATGACCGCCAAACACCTGCCGGTGCTGACGCCGGTGGGCATGCGCATCCCGATGTATTGCACCAGCTCCGGCCGGGCCTACCTCAGCACGCTGCCCGACGAGCAGGTCCTGGCGATGCTGGAGCAGTCGGCACGCGTGGCGCGCACGCCCGCGACGCTGACCGGCGTGGATGCGATCTTCGAGCGCGTGGCGGCGTGCCGCCGGCTGGGCTACGCCAGCAATGAAGAGGAACTGTTCATCGGCGACATGGGCCTGGCCGCGCCCATCGTCAACAGCCAGGGCGTGGCGGTCGGCGCGGTGCACGTGTCGCCGCCGGCCAGCCGCTGGAGCATGGCCGAGGCGCAGAAAAAGCTGGCGCCGCTGGTGCTGGAATGCGCGTGGGCGATCTCGCGCTCGATCGCCCACTAAGAACCCGTTTCAGAATGAAAAAGGGGACGCGTTCAAGCCAGGCACGGGGAACGCCGGCCAACTTGGGCAGGGGTGGTAGAACCCCTGAGTGCCAGTGTCTTTCGCGGACCCTTGCCGCGATCTATGCTGAAGGTGTCGGGGCGGCACCGAGCCGCTCCGGCATCGTTATCTCAGCCCTGATCGGAGGGCATATGAAATTCCCCGCCTTGCTGTTGGCAGCGTCGATGACCGCTGGCTGGTCATCGTTCGCACAGGCCGCCGGATGCCAGTACGACATGCAGTGCAAAGGAGAACGGATCTGCCAGCAAGGGCAGTGCGTCTTTCCTGACGCGGAAGAAACCGCGGAAGCCGGTGGGCCGGCGCCGCTGCCGGCGACCAAGCGCACGCCGGCCCCACCACCACCCCGTGGGTGCTGCACCGTGGCAGGCAAGTTGAAGCTGTCACCGGCCGCGGCCGCGGATACCAGCCTGGCGAGCGGCGATGCGTGCCAGGGGCTGACCGCCTCGGGCAAGCCGGTTCCCGGCTCGATCTGCAACTAGCCCTGGATTTGGCGCATGCGCCTAGCGCGCGTGCGCCAGCATGGCCTGCAGCAGCACGTTGGCGCCCGCCTCGATGTGCTCGGGCAGCGCGTCTTCCAGCTCGTTATGGCTGACGCCGTCCTTGCACGGCACGAAGATCATGCCGGTGGGCGCGCGCCGCGCGACGTAGACCGCGTCATGGCCGGCGCCGCTGACCACGTCCATATGCGGCAGGCCCAGCGCCAAGGCCGCGCGCCGCACGCTGTCCACGCATTCGGGCGCGAACACGCACGGCTCGAACTTCACCACCTGGCGGGTTTCGACCTCCACGCCGGCGGCCAGGGCAATGCCTTCGAATGCCGCCTGCATGGCCGCGTGCATGCGGTCCAGGCCAGCCTGCGACAGGTTGCGGAAGTCGACCGAGAAATCGACCCGGCCCGGAATCACGTTGCGCGAGTTCGGCGTGACCTGCAGGTAGCCGACCGTGCCGCGCCCGTGCGGCGCCTCGTCGCGCGCGATCTGGTTGACCGCCTCGACCATGCGCGCGGCCGCCAGCATCGCGTCGTGGCGCAGCGCCAGCGGCGTAGGCCCGGCGTGCGCGTCCATGCCGGTCACGGTCACGTCGTACCACTGCTGGCCCAGCGCGCCAGAAACCACGCCGATCGGCAGCCCGGCCGCCTCCAGCACCGGCCCCTGCTCGATATGCGCCTCGAAGTAGGCCGCGAACATGCCGCCCGGCACCGCGCCCGCCGGCTGTGCGCCGCGGTAGCCAATGGCCGCCAGCGCGTCGCCCACGCTGACGCCATCCACATCGGTCTGCGCGCGCGCAAAGGCTGCATCGAACTCTCCGGCGAACACGCCCGAGCCCATCATCACCGGCGTAAAGCGCGTGCCCTCCTCGTTGGTCCAGAACGCGACCTCCAGCGGCGCGCGCGTGGCGATGCCCAGGTCGTCGAGCGTGCGCATGACCTCCAGGCCGGCCAGCACGCCGAAGTTGCCGTCGAACTTGCCGCCCGAGGGCTGGGTGTCGATATGGCTGCCGGTGGCGACGGCGCGCGCGTCGGGGTCGCTGCCGGCGCGGCGCGCGAAGACGTTGCCGATCTCGTCGACGCGCACGTCGAGCCCGGCCTCGCGGCACCACTGCACCACCAGGTCGCGCCCCTTGCGGTCGGCTTCGGTCAGTGCGATGCGGCACACGCCGCCCCTGGGCGTGGCGCCGATCGCGGCGAGGTCCATCAGCGATTGCCACAGGCGGGCGCCATTGATGCGGGGAAGGTGTAGCTGGTCCATGTCTCGTTGCGGGTGGGGTGGAGGGAGAGGAAACGGCAGCAGGTTCAGCAAGAAGCAGACCACCGTCGCCCGCACTTCGGCCCGGGTTCCCGGCCCTGCCACCGTGGCACATGACTTGCTTTGCAGACATCCGTCCCTTCAAGCCAACCCAGGAGCAAGCCCGTGCACCACGATCCGTCCCCTCTCGCGAAAGGTCTCAAGTCAGCTGCCTCGGTCATGAGCGCCGCCGTGCTGGCGCTGTTCGCGCTGCCCGGTGCCGCCCATGCCGACAAGGTGCTGCGCATCGGCATGACCGCCGCCGACATCCCGCGCACGCTCGGCCAGCCCGACCAGGGCTTTGAGGGCAACCGCTTCTCCGGTATCCCGATGTACGACGGCCTCACCCAATGGGACCTGTCCAAAGGCAACGGCCCCAGCCTGCTGATCCCGGGCCTGGCCACCGAATGGAAGGTCGACGCCGCCGACAAGACCAAATGGGTGTTCAAGCTGCGCCCCGGCGTCAAGTTCCACGACGGCACCCCGTTCAACGCCGATGCCGTGGTCTGGAACGTCGGCAAAGTGCTGGACAAGACCGCCAGGCAGTTCGATCCCAGCCAGGTCGGCGTGACCGCCTCGCGCATGCCGACGCTGCGCACTGCAAAGAAGATCGACGACCTCACCGTCGAGCTGGTCACCTCCGAGCCGGATTCGTTCCTGCCCTACAACCTGACCAACCTGTTCATGGCCTCGCCCACGCAGTGGGAGAAGAAATTCGCCGCGGTGCCGGCCTCGGTCACCGATCCGGCCGAGCGCTCCAAGCAGGCCTGGGTCGCGTTTGCCGCCGACGCCGCCGGCACCGGGCCGTTCAGGATGAGCCGCTTCGTGCCGCGCGAGCGCCTGGAAGTGGTGCGCAATGCGCAATACTGGGACGCGAAGCGCGTGCCAAAAATCGACAAGGTGGTGATGGTGCCGATGCCCGAGGCCAACGCGCGCACCGCCGCGCTGCTGTCGGGCCAGGTCGACTGGATCGAAGCCCCGGCACCCGACGCCATCGCCCAGATCAAGAGCCGCGGCTTCCAGGTCTATGCCAACGCGCAGCCGCATATGTGGCCGTGGCAGCTGTCGTTCGCGCCCGGCTCGCCGTGGCTGGACAAGCGCGTGCGCCAGGCCGCCAACCTGTGCGTCAACCGCGCCGGGCTGAAGACCCTGCTGGGCGGCTACATGGCCGAGGCCAAGGGCATCGTCGAGGCCGGCAACCCGTGGTGGGGCAATCCCGGGTTCGATATCAAGCACGACCCGGCCGCGGCGAAAAAGCTGATGCAGGAGGCCGGCTACTCGGCCACCAAGCCGGTCAAGGTCAAGGTGCAGGTGTCGGCGTCGGGTTCCGGCCAGATGCAGCCGCTGCCGATGAACGAATACGTGCAGCAGAACCTGAAGGAGTGCTTTATCGACGTCGACTTCGACGTGGTCGAGTGGAACACCCTCTTCACCAACTGGCGCGTCGGCGCCAAGGACGCCAGCGCGCACGGGGCCAACGCCATCAACGTCAGCTTTGCGGCAATGGACCCGTTCTTCGCCATGGTGCGCTTCGTCAGCACCAAGACGCAGCCGCCGGTCTCGAACAACTGGGGCTACTTCGGCAATGCCGAGTTCGACAAGCTGATCGAGAACGCGCGCACCTCGTTTGACGAGAAATCGCGCGACGCGGCGCTGGCCAGGCTGCATGCCCGCATCGTCGAAGAGTCGCCGTTCGTGCTGATCGCGCATGACGTCGGCCCGCGCGCGATCTCGAAGAAGGTCAAGGGCGTGGTGCAGCCGCAGAGCTGGTTTATCGATATCGCGACGATGTCGATGGACTGATCCCGGCCGCGCCCGACGGACGCCGCGCGGCAGCCCCGCCGCCGCGCGGCCCGGCAATCCCGCCCAGTCTTCCCCGCGTGCCGCGCACTGCGCACGCACGCCCCCAACTTGCCGGATCCTCCCATGCAATACCTGTTCCGCCGCATCCTCTATGCCATCCCCATCCTGCTCGGGGTGGCGCTGCTGTGCTTCTCGCTGGTCCATATCGCCCCCGGCGATCCGCTGGTGTCGGTGCTGCCGCCCGACGCCTCCGAAGACCTGCGCCGCCAGCTGACCGCGCTCTACGGCTTCGACAAGCCCTTCCTGGAGCAATTCGTGCACTGGCTCGGCCGCGCGCTGCAGGGCGACCTGGGCACCTCGATCGCCACCAGCCGGCCGGTGATGGCCGAAGTCGGCGCCGCCGTGGTCAATTCCCTGCGCCTGGCCACCGTGGCCACGTTGATCGGCTTCAGCTTCGGCTGCCTGTTCGGCTTTGTCGCCGGCTACCTGCGCGATTCCTTGGCCGACCGCACCGCATCGCTGCTGTCGGTGCTGGGCGTCAGCATCCCGCACTACTGGCTCGGCATGGTGCTGGTGATTGCGTTCTCGGTGCTGCTGGGCTGGCTGCCGGCCACCGGCGCCGGGCCGGGCGGTTCGGGCGACTGGGCGTGGGACTGGGAGCATCTGCAATACATGCTGCTGCCGGCAGTGACCATGTCCGTGATCCCGATGGGCATCGTGGCGCGCACGGTGCGCGCGCTGGTGGCCGAGATCCTGGCCAACGAGTTCATCGTCGGCCTGCGCGCGCGCGGCCTGTCCGACCTGGCCGTGTTCCGCCATGTGGTCAAGAACGTGGCGCCGACCGCGCTGTCGGTGATGGGCCTGCAGCTGGGCTACCTGCTGGGCGGCTCGATCCTGATCGAGACCGTGTTCTCGTGGCCCGGCACCGGCTTCCTGCTCAACTCTGCCATCTTCCAGCGCGACTTCCCGCTGCTGCAGGGGACCATCCTGGTGCTGGCGGTGTTCTTCGTGCTGCTCAACCTGCTGGTCGATGCGCTGCAGACGCTGTTCGACCCGCGCATCCAGCGCAACTGAGGAGGCCGCCATGGACATGTCCCTCGACCAATCACCGGCCGCCGCTGCGGTGCAGCGCTCGCCCGGCTACTGGACCACGGTCGGCCGGCGCCTGCTGCGCAACCAGCTGGCCATGCTGGCCGCGCTGGTGCTGCTGGGGCTGGTGCTGATGGCGCTGTTCGCCCCGGCACTGATGCCCGCCGACCCGTACGCTGCATCGATCCTCAAACGCCTCAAGCCGATCGGCACCGAGCACTTCCCGCTCGGCACCGACGAGCTGGGACGCGACATGCTGTCGCGGCTGATGCTGGGCGCGCGGCTGTCGCTGTTCATGGGCATCACGCCGGTGTTGCTGGCCTTTGTCATCGGCAGCGCACTCGGCATCGTCGCCGGCTATGCCGGCGGCTGGACCAACACCGTGATCATGCGGCTCACCGACATCCTGTACGCCTTCCCGTCGGTGCTGCTGGCGATCGCGCTGTCGGGCACGCTGGGCGCGGGCGTGGGCAATGCGCTGCTGTCGCTGACCATCGTCTTTATCCCGCAGGTCGTGCGCGTGGCCGAAAGCGTGACCACCCAGGTGCGCAACCGCGAGTTTGTCGACGCGGCGCGTGCTTCCGGGGCGTCGTCGCTGACCATCGTGCGCGCCCATGTGCTCAACAACGTGCTTGGGCCGATCTTCGTCTATGCCACCAGCCTGATCTCGGTGTCGATGATCCTGGCCTCCGGGCTGTCCTTCCTGGGCCTTGGCGTCAAGCCGCCCGAGCCGGAGTGGGGCCTGATGCTCAACACGCTGCGCACGGCCATCTACACCCAGCCGTGGGTTGCCGCCCTGCCCGGCGCCATGATCTTCCTGACCTCGGTCTCGTTCAACCTGCTGGCCGACGGCATCCGCTCGGCCATGGAAATCAAGGACTGAACCATGCCAGCACTGATGCAGGCCCCTTCCCCACAGGCCGGCCGCGATGTCGGCGGCCCGGCGCAGCCGCTGGTGATCGCCCACCAGCTGGTCAAGCACTTTCCCATCAAGTCCGGCATGCGCGCGCGTGCCGCATCGGTGCGTGCGGTCGATGGCGTCAGCTTCGACGTGCTCAAGGGCGAGACCCTGGGCGTGGTCGGCGAGTCCGGCTGCGGCAAGTCCACCACCGCGCGGCTGCTGATGCAGCTGACGCAGCAGGACAGCGGCGAGCTGATTTTCGACGCGCAGAGCGTGGGCTCGGCCCAGCTGCCGATGAAGCAGTTCCGCAGCCAGGTGCAGATGGTGTTCCAGGACAGCTATTCGTCGCTGAACCCGCGCCTGACCATCGAGGCGTCGATCGCCTTCACGCCACGCGTCCATGGCGTGCCGGCGCGCGAAGCCACCGAGCGCGCCCGCTACCTGCTGCAGCGCGTCGGGCTGGACCCGGCACGCTTTGCCGGGCGCTACCCGCACGAGCTGTCGGGCGGGCAGCGCCAGCGCGTCAACATTGCCCGCGCGCTGGCGCTGCGCCCGCGGCTGGTGATCCTGGACGAGGCGGTCTCGGCACTGGACAAGTCGGTGGAGGCGCAGGTGCTGAACCTGCTGCTGGACCTGAAGGCCGAGTTCGACCTGACCTACGTCTTCATCAGCCACGACCTCAACGTGATCCGCTACCTGTGCGACCGCGTGATGGTGATGTACCTGGGCAAGGTGGTGGAGATCGGGGATACCGAGACCCTTTATCGCCACCCGGCGCACCCGTACACGCGCGCGCTGCTGGCGTCGATGCCGTCGATGGACCCGGACCACCGCACCGAGGTCGCGCCACTGGCGGGCGACCCGCCCAATCCGATCAACCCGCCGACCGGCTGCAGCTTCCATCCGCGCTGCACCATTGCGCAGGACGTGTGCGCGCGGCGCGAGCCGCAGTTGACCGACCTGGTGGCCGGGCATCCGGTCGCCTGCCTGCTGGCCACCGCGCCCTGAGGAGCCCACCATGTCCACCACCCCACAAAGCACACCCGGCGCGCCGATGATCTCGGTGCGGGACCTGCACGTCACCTTCTCCGGCGGCGGCAAGACCATCCGCGCCGTCAACGGCGTCTCGCTCGACGTGGGCGCCGGCGAGGCCGTGGCGCTGATCGGCGAATCCGGCTCCGGCAAGAGCGTCACGCTGCGCGCGCTGATGCGCCTGCACCCGCCGCGCCGCACCCGCATGGAGGGCCAGATCCGCGTCGACGGCGCCGACGTGATGGCGCTCGACAAGCGCGCGCTGGCCGGGCTGCGCGGCGGCACCATGGCGATGGTGTTCCAGGAGCCGCTGCTGGCGCTGGACCCGGTCTACACGGTGGGTCAGCAGATCGTCGAATGCATCCGCACCCACGACAAGGTCTCGGCCGCCGAGGCGCGAGAGCGCGCGCTGCAGGCGCTCGAGTCCGTGCGCATTCCCAGCCCGGAGCGGCGGCTGGCGGCGTATCCGCACGAGATGTCGGGCGGCATGCGCCAGCGCGCGATGATCGCGCTGGCACTGTCGGCGCGGCCCAGGATCCTGCTGGCCGACGAGCCCACCACCGCGCTGGACGCCACCGTGCAGATCCAGGTGCTGATCCTGCTGCGCGAGCTGCAGCGCGAACTGGGGCTGTCCATCGTCTTCGTCACCCACGACATCGGCGCCGCGGTGGAGATCGCCGACCGCGTCGCGGTGATGTACGGCGGGCGCATTGTCGAGGAAGGCCCGATCCGCACCCTGCTGCGCGCGGCGCGCCACCCCTACACCATCGCCCTGCTGCAAAGCCGCCAGCATGGCATGGACCGCGGCCAGCGGCTGCAGGCCATCGGCGGCGCCCCGCCCGACCTGGCCGCGCTGCCGCCGGGCTGCACCTTCGCGCCGCGCTGCCCGCATGCGCGCCCGCAATGCCTGGCCGAGGTGCCGCAGGCGGTCACCGTCGGTACCGGCCACCGCGTCAGCTGCGTGCTGGCCGCCGAGCCCGCGGTCGCCAGCGCGGCATAAGCCCCATCCCAGAACCCCAACGTATTCCAGGCCCCCCATGACGCTTGCCACCCATCCTGCCCGTGCCTTCATGCCGTACCCGGAGATTGCCGTCCCGCACGCCGCCAGCGGCCCGCTGCAGGGCCTGAGCTTTGCCGTGAAGGACCTGTTCGACGTAGCTGGCTATCCGACCGGCGGCGGCAATCCGCACGTGCTGGCGCGCTCGGGCATCAAGGCCGCGACCGCGCCGGCAGTGCAGCGGCTGCTGGATGCCGGCGCCGCCTTCGTCGGCAAGACCCACACTGACGAGCTGGCCTTCTCCATGAACGGCCAGAACGCCCACTATGGCCGCCCGGTCAACGGCGCGGCGCCGGAGCGCATCACCGGCGGCTCGTCGTCGGGCTCGGCCTCGGCGGTATCGAACGACTTGTGCGACTTCGCGCTGGGCTCCGACACCGGCGGCTCGGTGCGAGCGCCGGCCAGCCATTGCGGCCTGTTCGGCATCCGGCCCACGCACGGGCGCATTTCGCTGGAGCGCTGCCTGCCGCTGTCCGAGAGCCTGGATACCTGCGGCTTCCTGACGCGCGACATCGGCACCTTCGCGCGCGTGGCCGAGGTGCTGTTCGGCGCCGACCCGGCGCCGCTGCCGGCCGCGCCGCGGCTGCTGTTCGCGTCCGACCTGTTCGGCCAGCCGGCCCCGGAGGCCCGCGACGCGCTGGCGCCGGCTGTCGCCCGGATCGAAGCCGCGCTGGGCCGGGCCACGCCGGTCACGGTGGCCGACCGGCCGCTGTCCGAGCTGTGGTGGGCGTTCCGCTACGTGCAGGGCTGGGAGGCATGGCACAGCGACGGCGAACTGATCGAGCAACACGGGCTGGAGCTGGGTGCCGATGTCGCGGCACGCTTCGCCTTCTCTAAGGCCGTCACCCGCAGCCAGTTCGAGCAAGCCAGCGCCGTGCGCCGCGACTTCACCGCGCACCTGGGCCGGCTGCTGGGGCAGGACGGCGTGCTGGTGCTGCCGACCATGCCCGATATTGCGCCGCTGCGCGCCGAGCCGATCGCATCGCTGGAGACCTATCGCAACCTGGCCGCCCAGACGCTGTGCCTGACGCCGCTGAGCGGCTTCCCGCAGCTGAACCTGCCGCTGGCCGGCCGCGACGGCGCACCGCTCGGCATCTCGCTGCTTGGCCCCGCGGGCAGCGACCGCAGCCTGGTGGCACTGGCGGAGCGGATCATGGCGCACCAGGCGTGAACCGGTAACGCAAAGGGCACGCGGGTGGCCGGCGCCCCACCCGCATCAGGTGGCCCACCGCCCGAAGGCGCCGCCAGCCAGCCCGGCGCTCCTACAATGCCGTCATCGCATTGGTCCGCCGGCCCGCGCCGCACGGACAAGAGGAGCCCAGCATGTCCCCGGCCGGAGCCGCGCCAGCAGAATCCGCCAGCCAGTCCGCCACACCTGCCTTCCCGGTCACGCCGACCAAGCTGGTGCCGCCCCGCGGCGCGCGCCCGCTGATGCCGCGCGACACCCTGCTGGCGCGCCTGGCCGAGGCGCGGCGCCAGCGCTGCATCGTGATCCAGGGGCCAGCCGGCTGCGCCAAGACCAGCACGCTGGCGGCGTGGCGCCAGGCCCTGCTGACGCTGGACTTCGACGTCGCCTGGCTGTCGCTCGCGCCCGAGGACAACAGCCTCGCGGCGTTTTTCAACGGACTGGTCGCCAGCCTGGCCACGGTGGACCCTGCCATCGTGCGCGATGCCTGGGTGCTGATGGGCCGCGACGGCCACCAGTCGGCGGTAGAGCACTGGGTCATCACGCTGGTGCGGGCCATCGGCGCACGCCGGCGCGAGCTGGTGCTGATGCTCGACGATGTCCATCACCTGGCCGACCCCGGCGTGGTGCTGGCGCTGCGCTGGCTGCTCGACTACGCGCCGCCGCAACTGCACGTGGTGCTGGCCTCGCGCACCACGCCGCCGCTATCGCTGGCGCGGCTGCGCACGCAGGGGCTGCTGTCGTCATTCGGGCTGGCCGACCTGCGCTTCTCGGCACAGGAATCCGCCCGCTTCCTGCAGGAACAACTGGGCCACGTCGACGCCCGCGATGCCGGCCGGCTGCATGAACTCACCGACGGCTGGGCCGCCGGCCTGCAGCTCTTTGCCATCGACCTGAAGGGCAAGCGCGGCGGATCGTACAACCCGGTCCAGGTGCGCGACGCACAGACCTTTGCCAGCTATTTCGAGCGAGAGGTGCTGGTGCGGCTGACGCCGGACGACCTCGACCTGCTCACCCGCATGGCGCTGTGCCACCGCTTTTGCGGCGCGCTGTGCGCCACCCTGCTGGGCCGACCCGAAGCCGCCGCCGAGATCACCGCGCGGCTGGCGCACCTGGCGCGCGACGACCTTTTCATCGCCCAGATCGGCAACGACAGCCACGGCGAAGCCTGGTACCGCCTGCACCCGCTGTTGCGCGAGGTGCTGCTTGGACGCCTGGGCGGGCTGCCGCCCGGCACGCAGGCCGCGATGCATTCAGCGGCCTGGCAGTGGTTCAATGCGCATGACGACGTCGACGAGGCCGTGCGGCACGCGGTGCTGGCCGGAGACAGCGCGGCCGCCGCCGACATGGTGCACGGCCGCGCGCACGGCCTGCTGGCGCGCGGCGAACTCAGCCAGCTGGCGGCGCTGGTGCGGCAACTGCCGGCCGAGCAGATCCGGGCCCGCTTCGGCCTGCTGCTGGTCCAGGCCCACCTGCAGATGTATGCCGGCGACTCCGACGGACTGCAAGACAGCCTGCAGCGGATGCAGGCCCAGGGTGGGCGGCTGGGCCCGCGCGAGCACTATGCGCTGGCGATATTGCAAGGCAGCATGGCGCTGCTGCGCGACGACTCCGATGCCGTCGCCAACCTGCTGCCGACGCTGCAGCGCGTACCCGCCGGCGCGGACGACTTCACCCTGACCGGGCGCGGCAACATCCTGTCGTGGATGCATATCTACCGCGGCGAATACGACCAGGCGCGGCGCGTGATCGAGGACGGCGCGCCCTGCGGCGGCGCGCCGCGCGGCACGCTGCTGGGCCGCTGCATGGGCGGCATGACGCACGCGGTCGAGGGCCAGGTGCTGGTGGCCGAACGCGTGCTGCATGACGTGCTGGCCGACGCCGAGCAGCGTGGCGCCGCCTGCGCCGGCGTGGCCTGCATGGCGGCCGCGTTGCTGGGCGAAACCCTCTACGAACTCAATGATGTCGAGACGGCAGCCAGCCTGCTCGATGCCCGCATCGACGTGCTGGTGCGGATCTCGATCCCGGACACCGTGCTGCGCGCGCTGCTGGCGCTGTCCTGCAGCCGCTGGCACGCCGGCGACCACGCCGGTGCGCTGGCGTGCCTGGACCGGCTGGAGCGCTACGGGCAGCGCCACCGGGTCGACCGGCTGGTGGCCGGGGCCCTGTCACTGCGCTCGCGCCGGCTGCTGGAAGACGGCCATGTCGACGCCGCCGACGACGCGCTGCTGCGGCTGGAAGCGCTGGCGGCCCGGCATGCCGGCGCGGTGCGCAGCACCGCCTGGGAAGTGCGGGTCCACGCCGACCTCGCCCGCATCGGCATGTGCCTGCACCACAACGATTTCGACGGCGCGCTGACGCGCCTGGAGCCGCTGGCGGCGCTGTCCGAGGCCGGCGGGCGCTGGTCCCGCGTGGCCACCTTGCGCGTGCTGATGGCGCTGGCCCACCAGGGCCGCCGCGATCCCGCCGCCGCGCGCCGGCAACTGGTCGACGCGCTGCGCATCGGCCACCGCCACGGGCTGGTGCGCAGCCTGCTCGACGCCTCGCCGCAGGTGCCAGCCATGCTGGCGGCGCTGGCCGGCGATGACAGCCTGGACCCGGTGCTGGCGTTCTACGCGCAGCGCCTGGCCGACGCCGCCGGTCCGGGCGCGTCCGCCAGTCCCGCTCCCGCGCCGGCGCCTGCCGCCCAACTCGCGCGCCTGGCCACCCTCAGCGAGCGCGAGCAGGAGGTGCTGGGCCTGCTGGCGCAGGCCATGCCGAACAAGAAGATCGCGCGCATCCTCAACGTGTCGCTCGACACGGTCAAGTGGCACCTGCGCAATGTCTACGCCAAGCTGGAAGTCACCGGACGTGACGAAGCCGTGGCCCGGCTGCGCGACGCCGGCGCCCTGCCTACCCCCTGATCTACCCCACCTACACCACCGGTGTAGGGACTTCCCACCCGCCCCCGGCCACACTGGACCCAACGAGGCAGCGACACCGCTGCCGTCCACCAGTCAGACCGGGAGCCATCGATGGAAATCATCCGCAACGTCTATCGCGAAGACCACGAGATGTTCAGGGAAACCGCGCGCCGCTTCTTCGAGCGCGAATGCCTGCCGCGCCAGGCCGCCTGGGACCAGGCCGGCTGCGTCGACCGCGAGACCTGGCTCAAGGCCGGCCGCGAAGGCCTGCTGTGCGTCACCGTGCCCGAGGAATACGGCGGCGGCGGCGGCGATTTCGGCCACTCCGCCGTGCTGGCCGAGGAATACCACCGTTCCGGAATTTCCGGCCCGAGCTTCTCGGTGCATTCGGACATCACCGCGCCCTACATCGTGCGCCTGGGCACCGAGGAGCAGAAGCGCAAGTGGCTGCCCGGGATCTGCCGCGGCGAGAAGATCCTGGCCATCGCCATGACCGAGCCCGGCAGCGGCTCCGACCTGAAGTCGATCCGTACCAGCGCCGTGCGCGACGGCGACGAGTTCGTCATCAACGGCAGCAAGACCTTCATCTCCAACGGCCTGAACGCCGACATGGTGGTGGTGGTCTGCAAGACCGATCCGGCGGCGGGCGCCAAGGGCGTGAGCCTGATCATGGTCGAGGCCGACCGCGCGGGCTTTCGCCGCGGGCGCAAGCTGGAGAAGGTCGGCCAGCACGCCGCCGACACCGCCGAGCTGTTCTTCGACAACGTGCGCGTGCCGGTCACCAACCTGATCGGCAACGAGAACGGCGGCTTTATCCACCTGATGGAAGAGCTGCCGCAGGAACGCCTGATCATCGCCGTCTACTGCGCCGCCAAGCTGGAGCGCCAGCTGGAGCTGACGCTGCAGTACGTGAAGGACCGCCGCGCCTTCAACCAGACCGTGTGGGACTTCCAGAACACCAAGTTCAAGCTGGCCGACGTCAAGGCACAGGCCGTGGCGGTGCGCACCATGGTCGACTACTACATCGGCAAGCACATGGTGCAGAAGCTGTCGTTGCAGGAGGCGGCCATCGCCAAGCTGTACGCCACCGAGACCCTGTGGAAGTGCATCGACGACATGGTGCAGCTGCACGGCGGCTACGGCTACATGCTCGAGTACCCGATCGCGCGCGCCTTTGTCGACATGCGCGTGACCCGCATCTTCGGCGGCACCAGCGAAGTGCTGCGCGACCTGATCGCGCGCAAGCTCTGAGCCCCTCTTTCGAAACATCCTTCAGGAATCCATCATGAGCGAGAAAGTCCTGGTTGCCGGCGTCGGCATGATCCCCTTCGCCAAGCCCGGCGCAAGCCTGAGCTACACCGAAATGGGCGCCGAGGCCACGCGCCGCGCGCTGGCGGACGCCGGCATCGGCTACGAGCAGGTGCAGCAGGCGTTTGCCGGCTATGTCTACGGCGACTCCACCTGCGGCCAGACCGCGCTGTATGAAGTCGGCATGACCGGCATCCCCATCATCAACGTCAATAACAACTGCTCGACCGGCTCGACCGCGCTCTACCTGGCGCGCAAGGCGATCGAGACCGGCGATGCCGACTGCGTGCTGGCGCTGGGCTTCGAGCAGATGCAGGCTGGCGCGCTGAAGTCGCACTGGGATGACCGCCCCGTCACCCGCGCCCGCTTCCAGCCGATCATGCACGGGCTGACCGCCGACATGGCGCACCTGCCGCAGGCCCTGCGCACCTTCGGCGGCGCCGGCCGCGAGCATATGCAACGCTACGGCACCCGCATGGAAACCTTTGCCGCGGTGCGCGCCAAGGCCAGCCGCCATGCCGCCAACAACCCGCTGGCGCTGTTCCGCAAGGTCGTCACCACCGAAGACGTGATGAACGACGTGGAATTGCTGCCGGGCGTGATGACGCGCCTGATGGCCTGCCCGCCGACCTGCGGCGGCGCAGCCGCAATCCTGGTGTCCGAGCGCTTTGCCCGCCAGCACGGCCTGCGCACCGGCGTACAGATCGTGGCGCAGGCGCTCACCACCGATCCGCCCGCCTCGTTCGACCCGCCGTCTATGCTGAACTACGTCGGCACCCACATGACGCGCGCGGCGGCCAACAAAGTCTACGAGCACGCCGGCATCGGCCCCGAGGACGTCGACGTGTGCGAGCTGCACGACTGCTTCGCGCACAACGAGGTGATCTCGTATGAAGCCCTGGGCTTCTGCCCCGAAGGCGGCGCCGAGAAGTTCGTGATGGACGGCGACAACACCTACGGCGGCAAGGTGGTGGTCAACCCGTCGGGCGGCCTGCTGTCCAAGGGGCACCCGCTGGGCGCCACCGGCCTGGCCCAGTGCTACGAACTGACGCACCAGCTGCGCGGCACCGCCGAGCATCGGCAGGTGGAAGGCGCGAAGCTGGCGCTGCAGCACAACCTCGGCCTCGGCGGCGCCTGCGTGGTGACGCTGTACGGCAAGTACTGAGCCACTGAGAGACGTACCAGAGCAATGACGTGGCGCGCCGGCGGCATCGTGCTGCCGGCAGTGCCCCGCAAGGAGACCGCCATGAAACGTTCCACACTTTCCCGCCTGCTGGGCCTTGGCCTGGCCTGCGCGATGCTGCTGCCGGCACTGCCGGCAAGCGCCGCCGACAACTTCCCCTCGCGTCCGCTGCGCTTTATCGTGCCCCTGACGCAGGGCAGCGGCTCGGACACCGTCACCCGCTTCGTCGCCGAGCTGGTGGGCAAGGACCTGGGCCAGCCGGCCGTGGTCGAGAACCGCCCCGGCGCCGACACCATCATCGCCGTGCAGAGCCTGCTCAACGCGCCGGCCGACGGCTACAGCATCCTGATGATCTCGCCCAGCGCCATGGTCATCAACCCGCTGGTCAACGACAAGCTGCCCTACGACCCGCGCGACATCCGCCCGCTGGCCGCCGCGATCCGCGCTTCGGCGGTGCTGGTCACGGGCGCCAATTCGCCCTACAAGAGCTTTGCCGACGTCCTCGCCGCCGCGCGCAGGAAGCCGCATACGGTCAGCCTGGCCAACTACAGCTACCACTATCGCCTGGGCGGGCTGCAACTGCAGCAGATGGCCGGCATCGACCTGAACCATATTCCCTACAAGGGCGCGGCGCAGGTGCAGACCGACCTGATGGGTGGCGCGGTGGACCTGGCCTTGCTGGATGTCGGCGGCGCCCTGCCGCTGCTGCGCGCCGGCAAGCTGCGCCCGCTGGCCGTGACCACCCGCGCGCGCCACCCTGAACTGCCCGACGTGCCGACCGTGCGCGAAAGCGGCGTGGCCAACTATGAGTTGTCGGTGTGGATCGGCTTTGGCGTCAGCAGCAAGACGCCCGAGCCGATCGCGCAGAAGCTCGAGGCCTCGCTGCTGAAGGCGCTGGGCACGCCGGAATTCCGCAATTTCGCCGCGCGCACGGCCTATGCCGAAGTGCTGGCCGAGCCGGGCAAGCAGATGCGCGCCATGATCGCCTCGGAGCGGGTGCGCTACGGGGAACTGATCAAGAACTACGACGTCAGCGCGCGCTGAAGGCGCCGACCTGCACAACCCAGAGAACAGGATTCACCATGTCACAGCTTTGCAAGGACCGCGTTGTCGTCATCACCGGTGCCGGTCGCGGCATCGGGCGCGAATATGCGCTGGAGTTCGCCCGCCAGGGCGCGAAAGTGGTCGTCAACGACCTCGGCGGGCGCGGCGAAGGCGGCGGTGCCGCCAGCGGCCCGGCCCAGGAAGTGGTGGCCGAGATCCGCGCCGCCGGCGGCGAAGCCATCGCCAACTTCGACGACGTGGCCGACTGGGCCGGCGCCGAGCGCATGATCCGCGCCGCCATCGACACCTTCGGCGGCCTCGACGTGCTGGTCAACAATGCCGGCATCCTGCGCGACCGCACCCTGGTCAACATGACCGAGGAAGACTGGGATTCAGTGATCCGCGTGCATATGCGCGGCACCTTTGCGCCGTCGCGGCACGCTGCCGCCTACTGGCGCGAGGAATCGAAGGCGGGGCGCCAGCGCGCCGCGCGCCTGATCAACACCAGCTCGTCGTCCGGCCTGTACTGCAACGCCGGCCAGTCCAACTACGGCGCGGCCAAGGCCGGCATCGCCGCGATGTCGGTGATCGCCGCGCGGGAGCTGGACCGCTACGGCGTCACCGTCAACGCGATCTACCCGACCGCGATGAGCCGCCTGACCGAAGACATCTTCGCCAAGCGCCGCGCCGAGTTCACCGCCGGCGCCGCGCCGGGCTTCGATCCGCTCGATGCCGGCAACGTGGCGCCGCTGGTGGCCTGGCTGGGCAGCGTCGAGTCCGGCGACGTCACCGGGCGCGTGTTCGGCGTGCGCGGCGGGCGCATTACGGTGGCCGAAGGCTGGCACGCCGGCCCGCGCATCGAGAAGTCAGGCCGCTGGGACGCCGCCGAGCTCGGCCAGCTCATCCCCGCGCTGGTCCGCCAGGCCGCGGCCAACGCCGACACCTCGGGCGAGATCCCCGCCGCCTGATCACCGCACTGAGCACCGCACCCACGGAGCCGCACCATGACACCGACCCCCAAGTACCTGGGCGATCACGCCGCCCTGAACCCTGAGAAGCCCGCCGCCATCAACGGCACCACCGGCGAGGTCCTGAGCTACGGCGAGCTGGACCAGCGCTCGAACCGATTTGCCCAGTACCTGTACGCGCTTGGCCTGCGCCGCGGCGACCATATCGCGATGGTGCTGGAAAACAATATGCGCTGCTTCGAGCTGTGCTGGGCCGCGCTGCGTTCCGGGCTGCTGATCACCCCCGTCAACCGCTTCCTGACCGCGCCCGAAGCCGCCTACCTGATCGAGGACAGCCGGGCGCAGGTGGTGGTGACCTCCTACGCGATGCGCGAGCTGGCCGCCCAGCTGACTGACCTGATGCCGACCTGCCGCAGCCGGCTGATGGTGGACGGCACCATTCCCGGCTGGGACAGCTACGAAGCGGCCATCGCCGCGCACCCGGCCGGGCGCCTGGCCGAAGAATGGATGGGCGCGACCATGATCTACAGCTCGGGCACCACCGGCCGGCCCAAGGGCATCGTGCGCGCGCAGCCGCAGGGCTATGTGACCGAAGGCTCGGGCTCGCCGCGCCGGGCCCAGTTCGTTCGCTATGGCTTCGATGCCGATACCATCTACCTGTCGCCCGCGCCGCTGTACCACACCGCACCGCTCGGCTACGGGCTGGAGACCCAGTTCGGCGGCGGCACCGTGGTCTTCATGGAGAAGTTCGACGCGGTCGAGGCGCTGCGCATGATCGAGCGCTACCGCGTCACCCACAGCCAGTGGGTGCCGACCATGTTCATCCGCATGCTCAAGCTGGAGCCGGCGCAGCGCGAGGCCTTCGACCTGTCCAGCCACCGCGTGGCGATCCACGCGGCCGCGCCCTGCCCGCAGGAAATCAAGCGCGAGATGATCGCCTGGTGGGGACCGATCGTGCACGAGTACTACGCCGCCACCGAAGGCAACGGCGTGGCCACGCTGAACACGGCGGAATGGCTGGCGCACCCGGGCTCGGTCGGCAAGGCGCTGGTGGGCGTGCTGCATATCTGCGACGAGGACGGCAACGAACTGCCCTGCGGCGAAAGCGGGCTGGTGTACTTCGAGCGCGAAGTCCTGCCGTTCCACTACCACAACGATCCGGAGAAGACCCGCGCCGCGCAGCACCCGCGCCACCCCACCTGGACCTCGGTGGGCGACATCGGCCGGCTGGATGAAGACGGCTACCTGTACCTGACCGATCGCAAGGCGTTCATGATCATCTCCGGCGGCGTCAACATCTACCCGCAGGCGATCGAGGATGCACTGGTGGTGCATCCCAGCGTCGGCGACGCCGCCGTGATCGGCGTGCCCAACGCGGAGATGGGCGAAGAGGTCAAGGCCATCGTCGAACCGGCCGCCGGCATCGCGCCGTCCCCCGAACTGGCCGAGACCCTGCTCGAATACCTGCGCGGCAAGGTGGCGCGCTACATGGTGCCGCGCTCGATCGACTTCACCGACGCCATGCCGCGCCTGCCCACCGGCAAGCTGTACAAGCAGGCCCTGCGCGACCGCTACTGGAAAGCCCAATGACCGTGGCGGCAATGCCTGCCGCCACCTAGTAGTGTCCTGTTCCGCAAATACCTTGCCATGAAATCGCCCAGTTGGCCGCCATGCGTCGTTGCTCGTCGTTGCCATAGCTACGGCTATGGCGCCTCCTCGCGCCTAGCCTGACGACCAACTGGACGATTTCATTTTGGCAAGCCATTTACGGAACAGGACACTAGGAGTACGACATGAGCCAATTGCTGGACGCCTTCCGCCTGACCGCGCTGCCGCCCGCGGCGGAAGCCTTGCGCGCCGAAGTCAGGCGCTTCCTGGCCGAGCACCTGCCAGCCGCCAGCGCCGATATCCGCGCGCGCTCGTGGATGGGTTTCGATGCCGGTTTCAGCCGCCGGCTGGCGCAACGCGGCTGGGTTGGCGTGACGCTGCCGGCCAGCTATGGCGGCGCCGGCATGGATGCGTTCCACCGCTTCGTGCTGGTGGAAGAGCTGCTGGCCGCCGGCGCCCCGGTGGCCGCGCACTGGGTTGCCGACCGCCAGAGCGGCCCGCTGATCCTGAAGTACGGCACGCCGGCGCAGAAGGACTTCTACCTGCCGCGCATCTGCAAGGGCAGCGCCTTCTTCTGCATCGGCATGAGCGAGCCCAACGCCGGCTCGGACCTGGCCAGCGTGCGCACCCGCGCCACGCGTTGCGATGGCGGCTGGCGCCTGAGCGGGCGCAAGATCTGGACCACCAACGCGCACCATTGCCACTACATGATCGCGCTGGTGCGCTCGTCGGGGGTGCCAGAAGATCGCCAGAAGGGGCTGTCGCAGTTCATCATCGACCTGGCCGCGCCCGGCGTCACGGTGCGCCCGATCGTCGACCTGACCGGCGACGCGCATTTCTCCGAGGTCACCTTCGACGACGTGTTGCTGCCCGACGACGCGCTGGTCGGCGAGGAAGGCGGCGGCTGGGAGCAGGTCACGGCGGAGCTGGCGTTCGAGCGCAGCGGCCCGGAGCGGCTCTATTCCAGCATCGTGCTGGTGGATCGCTGGGTGCAGGCGCTGCGCGCCGGCCAGCCTTCGGACGCCGATGCCGCCAATGCCGCACTGCTCGGCAGCTTCGTGACCCAGCTGGCCACGCTGCGCAGCCTGTCGGTGGCCGTGACCGCGCGCCTGGCGCGCGGCGAAAGCCCGGTGGTGGAAGCGGCGCTGGTCAAGGACCTGGGCACGGAATTCGAGCAGTCCATCCCCGCCCTGCTCGAAGCCGTGACCAGCGCCGACCCCGGCGCCGCGCCGGACCCCGAGCTGTACCGCACGGTGGCTTTCCTGAGCCAGATCTCACCCACCTTCTCGCTGCGCGGCGGCACCCGCGAAGTGCTGCGCGGCATGATCGCCCGCGGCCTCGGCCTGCGCTGAGCGAACCAGACTTCCAGAGAGACGACATGTTTACCGAAGCCATCGAAGACATCCTGCGCGACCACGCCACCCCCGCCGCGCTGCGCGCCATCGAGGGCGGTGCGTCACCCGCGCCGCTGTGGGCGGCACTGGCCGATGCCGGCTTCCTGGAGCTGATGGCGCCGGAATCCGCGGGCGGCGCGGCCCTGCCGCTGCAGGCGATCGGGCCGGTCTTCACGCTCTTCGGCAGCCACGCGCTGCCGCTGCCGGCAGCGCAGGCCATTGCTGCCCGCGCGCTGCTGGCGCCCACGGGCAAGGCGGCGCCGGCCGGCATGATCACGCTGGCCGGCCAGTGCACGCGTGGCGCCGACGGCACCATCACCGCCCCCCTGCTGCCCTTTGGCGCGATCGGGGACTGGGTGCTGGCCAACGTGGAAGGCGGCATGCTGCTGCTCGATGCGTCGCAGGCATCGCGCCAGCCGTCCGGCGTGCACGGCAGCCTTGCGGCCACCCTGGTATGGGCCGCGCGGGACCTGCCGGGGCCGGTCGGCGACCATGGCGAGCGCGTGCGCGACTTCAGCGCCGCCATCCACGCGGCAGCGATGGCGGGCGCGATGGGACGCGTCTTCGACATGACGCTGCAGTACTGCAACGACCGCTCCCAGTTCGGCAAGTCGATCGGCAAGTTCCAGGCCGTGCAGCACCAGCTCAGCGTGATGGCGCAGCATGTGGCGGCGGCGGGGATCGCGGCGGAGCTCGCCTTTGCCGGCGACGGCCCCTTTCCGGCTCGCATGCCGGTGGCAATCGCCAAGGCCCGCACCAGCATGGCGGTGCCACTGGTCGCCGCCACCGCGCACGCGCTGCACGGCGCCATCGGCGTGACCGAGGAATACGACCTGCAGCTCTACACCCGGCGCCTGCACGACTGGCGCATGGCGGATGGCTCCGAGGCGTACTGGAACCGCCTGGCTGGCCAGGCCCTGCTGGCGCAGCCGCAGGCAACCATTACCGACTTCGTGCGCGAGACGCTCGCGGCCTGAACCCCTGCCTCCCATGCAAGCCACGTTCCGTACCCGCATCACCGAGCTGCTGTCGATCCGCCACCCGATCCTGTTGGGCGGCATGCATCACCTGGGGGAATCGCGCATGGTCGCGGCCATGGTCAATGCCGGCGCGATGGGGTTCATCACCGCGCGCTCGTTCGACTCGCTGGCCGCGCTGCGCGACGACCTGCGCCGCTGCCGCGACCTGGCCGGCGGCCAGCCGTTCGGGGTCAACCTGACGCTGGCGCGCCGGCCGGAGCAAAACCGCAACGTCCAGGCGTGGATCGATGTGGCGCTGACCGAAGGCGTGCGCTGCTTCGAGACCGCCGGCGGCCCGCCCGAGGGCCTGGTCGATCCGATCCACCAGGGCGGCGGCATCGTGATCCACAAATGCCCCAGCGTGCGCCACGCGCTGAGCGCCGAACGCATGGGCGTGGATGCGGTGACGCTGGTCGGCATGGAAGAAGGCGGGCATCCGGGCGCGAACCAGCTGCCCACCTTCGTCAACGGCGCCTTTGCGCTGGCGCAGCTGCGCGTGCCGCTGCTGCTGGGCGGCGGCATCGGCAATGGCCGCCAGATCGCGGCCGCCCTGGCAATGGGGGCAGACGGCGTAGTAATGGGCAGCCGCTTCATGGTCGCGGCCGAGATCCGCGCGCATGCGGCGCTCAAGCAGCGCATCGTCGACTCCGACCAGCACTGCTCCACCGCCATCCTCGGCTCGCTGGGCGACACCTGGCGGGTGCTGGCGAACGAAACCGCGCGCGAAGTGCAGCGCCTGGAGGCGGCCGGGGCGCGCAGCCATGCGGAGTTCGGCGACCTGATCCTTTCGTCGCGCACGCGCCAGCGTGTCTATGCCGATGGCGAGGTCGATGCCGGCATCGTCTCGCTCGGCCCGGCCGGCGGCTTCTGCGACGCCATCGAGCCGGCCGCGCAGATCGTGGCCGGGCTGATGGCGGAGGCGTCGCGGGCAGCCTCCGCCTTTACACAAACCTTTGAGCGAGCCTTCTCCGTAAACAGCCGCGCAGCCTGAGTCACGCGGCGCTTCAGCTTGCCAGCGCCGATACCCCGCCCTCCGGCCGCTTGACGCGGAACCACGTCGCGTACAGCGCCGGCAGGAACAGCAGCGTCAGCACCGTGGCAATGATCAGCCCGCCCATGATCGCCACTGCCATCGGCCCCCAGAACATCGAGCGCGACAGCGGGATCATCGCCAGCACCGCCGCCGCGGCGGTCAGGATGATCGGGCGGAAGCGGCGCACCGCAGCCTCGACGATGGCGGTCCATTGCGGCACGCCCGCGCTGATGTCCTGCTCGATCTGGTCGACCAGGATCACCGAGTTGCGGATGATCATGCCCAGCAGCGCGGTGATGCCCAGCTGCGCCACAAACCCCATCGGCGCGCGCAGCAGCAACAGTGTGGCGGCGGCGCCGATCAGGCCCAGCGGGCCAGTCAGGAACACCATGGTCGCGCGCGAGAAGCTGTGCAGCTGCAGCATCAGCAGCGTGAAGATGATGAAGATGCACAGCGGCAGCTGCGCCGCGATGGAGGCACCGGCCTTGCCGCTCTCTTCTTCCGCGCCGGCCACGGTGATGCGGTAGCCCGGCGGCAGTTGTGCGCGCAGCTTGTCCAGCTTCGGGTTGATCTGCGCGGTCACCGTCGGGCCCTGGATGCCGTCGACCACATCGGACTGCACGGTCACGCCGAAGTCGCGGTTCTCGCGCCACACCACGCCCGGCTCCGAGCGCAGCGTCACGCGCGCCACCTGCGTCAGCGGCACCATGCGCCCGGTGTTGGTCGGCACCAGCATGTTGTTCAGGTCCGAGATCGCATCGCGCTCATTGCGCGGGGTGCGCATCAGGATGTCGATCAGCTTGTCGCCGTCGCGGTACTGGCCCACCGGCACGCCGCTCAGCACAGTCTGCGTGACGCGGGCGATGGCATTGGTGGTCACGCCCAGTGCGCGCGCCTTGTCCTGGTCGATCTCCAGGCGCAGCATCTTGACGTTCTCATTCCAGTTGTCGTTGACCCCGACGGTATTCGGGTTGGCGCGCATCTCGGCCTTGATCTGGTCGGCCAGCTGGCGCACCCCGGCGGCGTCCGGCCCGATCACGCGGAACTGCACCGGATAGGCCACCGGCGGCCCGTTGGGCAGCAGCTTGACGCGGCCCCGCAGGTACGGGAACTCGGCATCCATCAGCTTGATGATGCGGCGGCGCAGCGCGTCGCGCACCTCGGTGCTGACCGGCATCACGATCACCTGCGCCACATTGGTCTGCGGGAAGATCTGGTCCAGCGGCAGGTAGAAGCGCGGCGCGCCGGTGCCGACGAAGGTGGTCAGGCTCTCGACCTCGCGGTCCTTGCCGACCAGCCGCTCAAAGCGCTTGGCCTCGGTTTCCATCTGGGCGAAGCTGGTGCCCTCGGGCATCCACAGCTCCACCATCAGCTCGGGGCGGCTGGAATCCGGGAAGAACTGCTTCTCGACAAACTTGAAGGCGTAGATGCCCAGCGCAAAGGCCACCAGCGTGATCGCGATCACCACCTTGCGCCAGGTCACGCACCAGTCCACCAGCCGGCGAAAGCGCGCATAGAACGGCGTGTCGAAGACCTCGTGGGCCTCGCCCGCGCCCGGGCCGTGGGTCTTGAGCAGCAGGTAGCCCAGGTAGGGCGTGAAATAGACCGCCGCCAGCCACGACAGCACCAGTGCCAGCGCCGTCACCGCAAAGATCGCGAAGGTATATTCGCCCACCGTCGAGCGCGCCAGGCCCACCGGCAGGAAGCCGGCCGCGGTAATCAGCGTGCCGGTCAGCATCGGCATCGCGGTGGAGGTATAGGCGAAGGTGGCCGCCTCCATCTTGGAGAAGCCCTCTTCCAGCTTGCGCACCATCATCTCGACCGCAATGATGGCGTCATCCACCAGCAGCCCCAGTGCCACGATCAGCGCCCCGAGCGAGATCTTGTGCAGGCCGATGCCGAAGATATGCATGAACAGGAAGGTCACGGCCAGCACCAGCGGGATCGTCAGCGCCACCACCAGCCCGGGACGCGCGTCCAGCCGCAAGGGCCGCGTATGCAGGCCCAGCGCGATGAAGCTGACCGCCAGCACGATCACCACCGCCTCGATCAGCACGCGCACGAACTCGCCGACCGAGCGCTTGACGGCTTGCGGCTGGTCCTGCACCTGGTCCATCTCGATGCCCACCGGCAGCTGGCCGCGCAGCTGGTCAAAGGCCGCGCGCAGGTTCTTGCCCAGCTCGATGATGTCGCCGCCCTTCTGCATCGAAATGCCCAGCCCGATCACGTCCTTGCCGTTGAAGCGCATGCGCGTCTGGGTCGGGTCGACATAGCCGCGGTAGACGTGCGCGATGTCGCCCAGGCGGATATTGGCAATGCCGTTGGGCCCGCGCAGCACCAGGTTCTCCAGGTCTTCCACGCTGGCGAACTGGCCCGACAGGCGCACCTGCAGGTTATCGGTCGGGGTGACCAGCACGCCGCTGCCGGTCAGGTTGTTCTGCTGCGAGATCTGGTCGGCGATGGCGTTGATATCCAGCCCCAGCTGGGCAAAGCGCGCCTGGTTGAACTCGATGAAGACCTTCTCGTCCTGCAGGCCGATCAGCGACACCTTGGCCACCGACGGCACGCGCAGCAGTTCCTGGCGCACCAGGTCGGCGTACTCGCGCAGCTCCTTGTAGTTGAAGCCGTCGGCCGAGAGCGCGTAGATGGTGCCGTACACGTCGCCAAACTCGTCATTGAAGAACGGCCCGCGCACGCCCGCGGGCAGAGTCTGCTGGATATCGCCGATCTTCTTGCGCACGGTGTACCAGACCTGCGCGGTCTCCTTGGCCGGCGAGGTGTCCTTGAGCTGGAAGATCACCGTGGTCTCGCCCGGCTTGGAGAAGCTGCGGATCTTGTCCGCATAGGGCACTTCCTGCAGCTGGCGCTCGATCTTGTCCGTCACCTGGACGGCGATCTGCTCGGCGGTGGCGCCGGGCCAGAAGGCCTGCACCACCATCACGCGGAAGGTAAAGGGCGGGTCCTCGTCCTGGCCCAGCTGGAAGAACGCCAGCATGCCGCCAAGCAGCAGCACCACCAGCAGGTAGCGGGTCAGCGGCTGGTGCTCGAGCGCCCAGCGCGACAGGTTGAAGCGGGAATGGTCCATCCGCTCACCCCTGCTTCGGGGTGGCGGCCGGTGCCGATGCCGGGGTCGATGCCGGCCCTGCTGCAGGCGCGACCGTCTGCAGCGGGCGCACCTTCTGGCCCGCGCGCAGCAGATGCACCCCGGCGGTGACGATGGTCTGGCCCGGGGCCAGGCCCTGGCGCACCTCGACCTCGTTGCCGATGGCCTCGCCCAGCGTCACCGGCACCGGCTTGACCGTGCCGGCGGCGGCGTCATAGATCCAGACCTGGTTGCGGCCCTGCTCCTGCAGCAGCGCGGTCAGCGGCACCCGGAGGGCCGGGGTGGCGCCGGTGCGCATGAAGGTCACCACTGCGGTCATGCCGAGCTTGAGGTCGGCGGGCGGGTTCGGCACCGTCACGCGGGTGGCATAGGTGCGGGTGACGGGGTCGGCCGCCGCGGCAATCTCGCGCACGCGGCCAGGCAGCGTGCGCTGCGGCTCGGCCCAGGTATGGATGGTCACGTCGGTAATGCCGCGCAGCAGGTCGACCTGGTCTTCGGGCAGGCCGATCGCGACTTCCTTCTCTGCCGTCTGCGCCACGCGCACCACCGGCTGGCCAGGCGTCACCACCTGACCCACCTCGGCATCGATCGCCGTGACCACGCCGTCGGCGTCGGCATGCAGGACCGAGTAGCCGGTCTGGTTGGACTGGCTGCGCAGCCCGGCCTGGGCCTGGCGCAGCCGCGATTCGGCGGCGTCGTAGTTGGCCTGGCGCCGGTGCTGCTCGGCAGCGCTGATAAAGCCCTTGGCGAACAGGTCGTTGTAGCGCTTCAGGTCGGCGGCTGCCAGGTCGCGGTCAGTCTTCGCGGCCTCGAACTGGGCGCGCGATCCAGCCTCGGCCAGCGACAGGTCGGTGGGATCAAGGCGCGCCAGCGGCTGGCCCTTGCTGACCACCGCGCCCACATCCACCAGCCTGGCGGCGATCTTGCCCCCCACGCGGAAGCCCAGCCGCGACTCCACGCGCGGGCGCACGTCGCCGGAGAACTCGAAGGCGGTCTTGTCGTTGTGCGGGCTCAGCTGCATCAGGCGCACCGGGCGCACCTCCGGCGCCGGCTCGGCCTTCTTGCCGCAGCCGGCCAGGGCCAGCAGGGTAGCCGTCAAAAGTGCGGCTACGGTCACGCCTCGACCGGTGTGGCGCGGCGGCATCGTAACGACAGGGGTATCTGCAGCCGCAACTTCCGGCACTTGGCAAAGCACTGGCATCGGTAGGCAACGAGTCGGATGGGAACAACTGACAAGACTGGCCGGTGACCGCAATCCCTCGCGCCCGGGAAGTCGTCGGGGCGGGCGGAATGGCCGCGGGCTGCCGGCATTGACAATAAATAACTTGCCGGTCAGTAATATAGCGACGACCCCCGGGTGCGTCAAACGGCAGGCGACGAAACGGCTGGAATGAAGACTCAGTTGCCGTTCCGGGCCGGTGAACTGCGCTGACAGGCTTCGGCATGCGCGACCATACCCTGCCCGGCGCGATGCTACAATCCGCCGCGCCGCTGCCGCTTCCCCCCACATCTTCGACCCGAGACCGGCGTGACGCCCGATCAGTATTGCCAAGAGAAAGTCGCCCAGAGCGGCTCGAGCTTCTATTACAGCTTCCTGTTCCTGCCGGCCGAGCGCCGCCGCGCCATTACCGCGCTGTACGCCTGGTGCCGCGAAGTCGACGACGTGGTCGACGACAGCCATGACGCGGGCCTGGCCCACCAGCAGCTGGACTGGTGGCGCGCCGAGCTGCGCCGCCTGTTCGACGGCGCGCCGACCCATCCCACCACCAAGGCCCTGCAGCCGCATGTGCGCAGCGCCGGCCTGCCCCAGGGCGAGATGTCCGAAGTGCTGGAAGGCATGGAAATGGACCTGACCCAGACCCGCTACCTGGACGAGCCCGGCCTGACCCGCTACTGCCATTGCGTGGCCGGCGTGGTCGGCACGCTCAGCGCGCGGCTGTTCGGCTATACCGACCCGCAGACGCTGGTATTTGCCGAGAAGCTTGGCCAGTCGCTGCAACTGGTCAATATCCTGCGCGACGTCGGCGAGGACGCGCGGCGCGGGCGCATCTACCTGCCGGTCAATACCCTGCAGCAGTTCCAGGTGCCCGCATCCGAGATCCTGAAGGGCCAGTATTCCGAGCGCTTTGCCGCGCTGATGCAGTACCACGCCGGCCGTGCCCGCGCGCTGTACCATGAGGCACTGGCGCTGCTGCCGAAGCAGGACCGCCGCGCCCAGCGTGCCGGCCTGCTGATGGGCGCGATCTACCACGCGCTGCTCGACGAACTGGAAGCCAGCCAGTTCCAGGTGCTGAACCAGCGCATTGCGCTGACGCCGCTGCGCAAGCTGTGGATTGCCTGGAAGACCTGGTTGCGCAACAGCTAGTTCTGCTCCTTTTCCCTGACCGACCCGTCCCAAGCCGTACCGCCATGACGCAGACCTCAGCCTCCCTCGGCGACGCCATTCTCGCCCACGCCGACCAGCTCGCCCGTTTTTCCGACATGGAAGGCGGCCTCACCTGCGCCTACCTGACCCCGGCCCACCGCGCCGCGCAGGCCCGGCTTGCGCAGTGGATGGAGGCGGCCGGCATGCAGGTGCGGATCGACGCCATCGGCAACGTCATCGGCCGTTATGCGGCCGACCCGGCCGTGCCCGGCGCGCGCGTGCTGATGACCGGCTCGCACTTCGACACCGTGCGCAATGGCGGGCGCTATGACGGACGGCTTGGCATCCTGCTGCCGATCGCCGTGGTCGGCGCGCTCAACCAGGCCGGCATCCGCCTGCCCTATCACTTTGAAGTGGTGGGGTTCGCCGAAGAGGAAGGCCTGCGCTTCAAGACCAGCTTCCTGGCCAGCAGCGTGCTGACGGGCCGCTTCGATCCCGCCCTGCTGGAGCGCCAGGACGCGGACGGCATCACGCTGCGCGAGGCGCTGGCGGCATCGGACCTGCCCGGCGCGGGCGATCTGCAGGCCCTGCGCGCCGCGGCGGTCGATCCGGCGTCGCTGCTGGGTTTTGTCGAAGTGCATATTGAGCAAGGCCCGGTGTTGCTGCACCACGGCCTGCCGCTAGGCGTAGTCACGCAGATCGCGGGCAGCAGCCGCTTTGCGGTGCGGGTCGAAGGCCTGGCCAGCCACGCCGGCACCACGCCGATGGGCATGCGCCGCGACGCCGCCGCGGGCGCGGCCGAGATGATCCTGCTGGTGGAGCAGCGCTGCGCGGCAGCGCCGACGCTGGTCGGTACGGTGGGTCAGCTGCAGGTGCCCAACGGGTCGAGCAATGTCATCCCGGCGGCCTGCACCTTCTCGATGGATATTCGCGCCGGCGAGGATGGCATCCGCGAGGCCGCCATCGCCGACATCGTGGCCGGCATCGGCCAGATCGCAGAACGGCGCGGGCTGGCCGCCCAGGTGGAGCGCGTGCCCCCGGTCAACAACGCGCCGTGCGCGCGCTGGCTGATGGACCAGTTCGGGGCGGTGCTGAAGAAGCGCGGGCTGCAGGCCTTCGAGCTGCCCTCCGGCGCCGGCCATGACGCCATGATGATGCAGCGCATCACCGACGTGGCCATGCTGTTCGTGCGTTGCGGCAACGGCGGCATCAGCCACAACCCGCTGGAAACCATCACGGCGGAGGATGCCCAGCTGGCGGCGGAGGTCTTCGTGGATTTCCTGCGGCACTTCCAGCCGCGCGCCTAAGCGCCACAGTGGCGTACCATGGGGGGCGCGGCACGATAAGAACGGGTCAGCCGCCCTGGTAGATATCGCGCCCGAAGTCGTAGAGGTTCTTGCGCAGCTTGCGGCGCTCGTCCGGCGACAGGCGCGAGCCGCCGCGTTCGTCCCCGCGCCGGCGCTCGGCGTCGCGCTGCTCGGCGCGATGGCGCTCGGCACGGGTCCGCGCCTCGCGCTGGCTGTTGCCGGGATCGCTGGCCTGGGTCGACGGATGGCGCTTGAGCAGGTTGGCCATGCCGGCCGATTGCGCCTGCACCGTCCCGGCCGGAATGCACAGCGCCAGCACGGCCAGCGCCAGCGCAAGGCAGGCGCCGGCGATACCATGCTGCGGATGTCCGTGCCGGGTTCGGTTCACTTTCATTGATAATGGCGATCTTGGCTTCGGGAAAAGCAGTCGTTGGACTGACTGATGGACTGCCCTGAAGCCGGGAATTCCGGTACCCCGTCCGGCGCCGCACCCTCTGCAAGCATCGCGCCAGCGCGGGCGAAGCAGGCTGGTCGAGGCAGTGGTTCGTCTGGTGCAAATGCGTGGAAATCTGCCGCGCATGGCGCCCAAAAAGACGGATTGCGCAGTGTAATCGCACGATTGGTGCACACTGCCATACCACGGGGTAAAGTATGTAACGTTTTGTTAAGCCATTTTGAGCGAAAGCGATAGTCGCTAAGATACCGCCATGGAAAATACCAGCCACAAGATTCTTGTCGTCGACGATGACCCGCGTCTGCGCGATTTGCTGCGCCGCTATCTGGGCGAACAGGGTTTCACCGTGCTGGTGGCGGAAAACGCCACCGCGATGAACAAGCTCTGGCTGCGCGAGCGTTTCGACCTGCTGGTGCTGGACCTGATGATGCCGGGCGAAGACGGCCTGTCGATCTGCCGCCGGCTGCGCGGGGCCAATGACCAGACCCCGATCATCATGCTCACCGCCAAGGGCGAGGACGTGGACCGCATCGTCGGCCTGGAAATGGGCGCCGACGACTACCTGCCCAAGCCGTTCAACCCGCGCGAGCTGATTGCGCGCATCCACGCGGTGCTGCGCCGCAAGGGCCCGGCCGAAGTGCCCGGCGCCCCGTCGGAAACGCCCGAGACCTTCGCCTTCGGCGACTTCGTGCTGAACCTGGCCACGCGCACGCTGACCAAGAACGACGAGGAAATCACGCTGACCACCGGCGAGTTCTCCGTCCTCAAGGTATTCGCCCGCCATCCGCGCCAGCCGCTGTCGCGCGAGAAGCTGATGGAAATGGCGCGCGGCCGTGAATACGAAGTGTTCGACCGCAGCCTGGACGTGCAGATCTCGCGCCTGCGCAAGCTGATCGAGCCGGACCCGAGCAACCCCCGTTTTATCCAGACGGTGTGGGGCCTGGGCTACGTCTTCATCCCCGATGGCGTGAAATAACCGATCGCGGCCGCTGTTCCTATCGTGGCGACCGTTATCGGTAGAACCGCAACGCGGTTCTTTGGTTCGCTGTTCTGGCGAACCTTCATGCTTATCGCCCTGCTGCTGGCGATTTCGCTGGGCATCTGGTTCCAGAGCTACCGGCTGTTCGAACGCGCCCCGCGCGCGCAGCAGATCGCCATGCAGGTGGTCAGCGTGGTCAAGCTCACGCGGGCCGCGCTGCTCTATTCCGACCCCGCGCGGCGGCGCTTCCTGCTGCTCGACCTGGTGCAGAACGAAGGCATCAAGGTCTATCCGCGCGAGAAGGACGACGACTTCGCCGCGCCCACCGCCAACCCGTTCCTGACCACCCTGGTGCAGCAGGAGATCCGCAGCCGCCTGGGCGAAGACACGGTGCTGGCCACCACCGTCAACGACATTCCCGGCGTGTGGGTCAGCTTCGAGATCGAGGGCGACGACTACTGGGTGGCGATCAGCCCTGAGCGCTTCGAGCGCGTGCCCGGCATCCAGTGGCTGTGGTGGAGTATTGCCGCGCTGCTGCTGTCGATCATCGGCGCGGCCTTTATCACCGCGCGCGTCAACTACCCGCTCAAGCGCCTGGCCAACGCCGCCCGCGCCATCGGCGCCGGCGGCGACCCGCCGCCGCTGCCCGAGCACGGCGCCAGCGAAGTGGCGCTGGCCAACCACAGCTTCAACCAGATGGTGCGCGACCTGCGCCAGCTCGACGACGACCGCGTGGTGATGCTGGCCGGCATCTCGCATGACCTGCGCACGCCGCTGACGCGCCTGCGCCTGGAAACCGAGATGTCGCCGATGGACACTGTCACGCGCGACGCCATGATCGCCGACATCGAGCAGATGGACGCGATCATCGGCCAGTTCCTCAACTACGCGCGCCCGCCGCTGGAGACCGTCGAGCCGGTGGACCTGTCGGCGCTGGTGCACGATGCCGTGGGCGTCTACGCCGCGCATGACGACGTGCGCGTGCACGTGCGCGCCAATGAGCCGGTGATGGCCGTGGCCAACCGCATGGAAGTGCAGCGCATCCTGGACAACCTGATCGAGAACGCGCGCCGCTATGCCAAGGACGAGCAAAGCGGCATGGCCGTGGTGGAGATCTCCACGCGCGTGGACGACAAGGAAGCCGTGCTGACCGTGGCCGACCACGGCAACGGCGTGCCCGACGGCCAGCTGTCGCTGCTGACGCGGCCCTTCTACCGGCTCGACGCCGCGCGCAGCGAGGCCAAGGGCGCCGGGCTGGGCATGTCCATCGTCAACCGCATCATGCAGCGCAACGGCGGCCGGCTGCTGCTGGCCAACCGCGCCGCCCCGGCCAGCGGCCTGGTGGTCAGCGCCTGCTTCCGGCGCGCCTGAGCCTGTCATGCAGCCGGCCTGAACATGGCGGGTTGAACTCGCCGCAATCGTCACCAACTTGCCATAAGCGGGCCCATCGCGCATGGCATACTCGCCCTTCCGCATCGAAGCCGCCTGGCTGATGCCGCGCGGCTGCCCATGCCGGGATTCGCTCCAGGCGTCACATGCTTTGCCTATCGGGCTCTTTGAGAATATCAATTAGCCCGGTACCTGGTGATGACGCATAATCACGTTTTGTCGCGGTAAGCCACGTAGCCGGCCCACGCCAGCCGCGCGGCAGCAGCACCGCTCTCATTGCAACCGTATCAGGAGAAGTCTATGAAGACCGTTGGTGACAAGCTCGAAGCCTTCCACGTCGTCGGTGTCAAGCCGGGTTTCAACAATCATGAAGAGAACGGCCAGTCGGCTTTCGAAGACATCACCGAAAAGTCGTTCGAAGGCAAGTGGAAGATCATCTACTTCTACCCGAAGGACTTCACCTTCGTCTGCCCGACTGAAATCGTTGCCTTCGCCAAGCTGAACGGCGACTTCGCCGACCGCGACGCAATCGTACTGGGCGGCTCGACCGACAACGAATTCGTCAAGCTGGCATGGCGCCGCGAACACAAGGACCTGAACAAGCTGGACCAGTGGCAATTCGCCGATGTGACCGGTTCGCTGATCGACCAGCTGGGCGTGCGTGACCACGCTGCCGGCGTTGCCCTGCGCGCGACCTTCATCGTCGACCCGGACAACGTGATCCAGCACGTGTCGGTGAACAACCTGAACGTGGGCCGCAACCCGGAGGAAGTCCTGCGCATCCTGGACGGTCTGCAAACGGACGAGCTGTGCCCGTGCAACCGTGCCGTTGGTGGCGCCACGCTGTAATTTGCTGTCAGTCGCCAGACACCGTGGCGATTCGCGGAGGGCCCTGCCCTCCGCATCAAAACCCGCTTGCGCGGGTTTTTTGAGCCCCGATCGATAGGAGAAATAAATGGAATTCCTCAGCACGATTAAGAATCTTATTCCAGATTTCGCCAAGGACATCCGCCTGAACGTGGACGGCACCATCGCGCGCTCTTCGCTGGAAGGCAATGATGCGGTGGGCGTGGCGCTGGCGGCGGCATTCGCGGCGCAGAGCAAGGTGCTGGTGGATGCCATCCGCAACGCCGGCGTGCTGTCGCCCGAGGAAACCAGCGCCGCGCTGACCGCAGCCGCGCTGATGGGCATGAACAACACCTGGTACCCGTACGTCGAGATGGCCGACGATCCGGACCTGGCCACCCAGCCGGCCGGCCTGCGCATGAACGCCTACGCCACGCACGGCGGCGTGGACAAGCGCCGTTTCGAGATGTACGCGCTGGCCGCCTCGATCGTGGGCAAGTGCCACTTCTGCGTGAAGTCGCACTACCAGCTGCTGAAGAATGAACAGGGCATGACCGCGCAGCAGCTGCGCGATGTCGGCCGCATTGCCGCCGTGATTGTGGCCGCCGCCAACGTGATCGCCGCGCAGTAAGCCCGGCCACAGCGCGCCCCCGCGCCCTCCGCGGCGCCCAGCCACGGGCGCCGTAGCACAGCAGCCGGCAGCTTCCCATCAGGAATTGCCGGCTGTTCCCATCCTGCAACCGCCCCGCGCCAGGGCTGCACACGTGCGGCGATCGGCCTACAATCCAGGCAGGACACGCACTTTCAGGCTGCCATGACCTTGCCTTCGCCGACTTCCCCCCGCTTCCACTACCGCCTGGCGGCGGTGCATGACTGGGGCGACATCGCCGCCGTCACGCAACAAGCCTACGGGCAATATGAGCTGGCCATCATGGAAGACTGCCGCGCCTCGTTCCAGCGCGGCATGCAGGCAGTGCTGGCGACCAGCCATCCGGATATGGAATGGTGGGTGGCGGAGACCGATCACGGCATCATGGGCGCCGTGCTGTTCTGCCATCCGGGCGCCACGCTGCCGGCACTGGACGGCAGCACCATCACCCTGACCCAGCCGGAAGCGCGGCTGCTGTCGGTCAGCCCGCAGGCGCGGGGCATGGGCCTGGGCCGCACGCTGATGCAGATCTGCATCCAGCGCGCGCGCGATATCGGCGCGCCCACGCTGGTGGTGCGCACCATGCCGGAAATGGCATCGGCCAACCGGCTGTGCCAGCAGATGGGCTTCACCAAGCGCACCGAAGCCGGCGCGCGCACGGGTGCAATGGCCCGCCTGATCGACTACACCTACGCCATCCCGCCGGAAAACGCCGCGGCACCAGACGCCGCGCGGCCCTGATCAGTCCTGCGCGTCGCCCACCGAGGCGCGCCAGAGCAGCACCGCGGCCTGCGCCACGATGCCTTCCTGGCGCCCTTCGAAGCCCAGCTTCTCGTTGGTCTTGGCCTTGACGTTGCAACGCCCGCGCGCAATCCCCAGGTCTTCCGCCAGGTTGCCCACCATCGCGCCGATATGCGGCGCCAGCTTGGGCGCCTGCGCGATCACGGTGGCATCCACATTGCCGATTTCATAGCCCGCCGCGCGCACGCGGCGCGCGGCCTCGCGCAGCAGCGCGCGGCTGTCGGCGCCGGCAAACTGCGCGTCGGTGTCGGGGAAATGGCGGCCGATATCGCCCAGCGCGGCCGCGCCGAAGAGCGCGTCGGTGACCGCGTGCAGCAGCGCATCCGCATCGGAATGGCCCAGCAGGCCGCGGTCATGCGGGATCTCGACCCCGCCCAGGATCAGCTTGCGGCCGGGCACCAGCGCGTGGACGTCATAGCCCTGTCCCACCCGGATATCGAAAGGCATCATGCGGTCAGGCTCCTTTGCCGTCGTTGCCCAGCAGCACTTCGGCCAGTGCGAAGTCCTCCGGGTAGGTCACCTTGAAATTGCGCAGCGAGCCGTTGACCAGCCGCGGATGCAGCCCCAGGCGCTCGATCGCGCTGGCCTCGTCGGTCACCACCGCGCCGGCCGCCATGGCGTCCTGCAGCGCCTGGCGCAGCACGCCCAGGCGGAACATCTGCGGCGTCTGCGCCTGCCACAGCCCCTCGCGCGGCACCGTGGCGCCGATGCGGGCGTCGTCCTGGGCGCGCTTGAGCGTGTCGGGCACAGGCACCGCCAGGATACCGCCGATGGCGGCGTCCGGATCGTCGTCGCCGTCGCTTTCCACCGCGCGCACCAGTGCGTGGATCATCGCCGGGGTCAGGCCCGGGCGCGCGGCATCGTGCACCAGCACCCAGTCGCTGTCGGTCGCGCCCAGTTGCGCCAGGTGATGCAGCCCGGCCAGCACCGAGGCATGGCGGGTATCGCCGCCGACAAAGGCGGTATCGAACCGCAGCCCGGCAAACGCGGCCGCGCCGAAGCGCGATTCCAGCGGCATGTCGTCCGGCGCCAGCACCAGCGCGGTGGCGTTGATGGCGTCGCACGCCGAGAACGCCGCCAGCGCGTACCAGATCATCGGCCGGCCGGCCACGGTCTGGTATTGCTTGGGAATGGCACCGCCGGCGCGGCTGCCGGTACCGGCACAGGGAATCAGGGCAAAGCGGCGAGCGGACACAGGATCGGCGTGGAGTGAAAGAGGCGCGGGCGCCTGCTGGCCAGCATGGCCAGCAGGACAACCGGTGCGCATTCTATAATACGGCCCTTGCCCGTCGCCATGCCGCGCCATTCCGCATTGACGCGTGCCCGGCAGGCGCCACGGGCCGTTGAGGTCCCCTGCTCCGACCCCCGCCCGCAATGCCGGCGGGGTGTCGTCGTTTTGAACGCCCCGCTGCCGACATGCCTGACGCCAAGCCCGCCTTCCCCTTTGTCAACCTGCCGCTGGTCAAGCCGGGGCTGCGCCACAGCGTGGCCGGCCTGCGCGGCTCGGCCGATGCGCTGGCGGTGGCCGCGTACGCACGGCAGCACCGCGAGCGCGCGCCGATGCTGGCCGTGGTCTGCTCCCATGCCGTCGATGCCCAGCGCCTGGCCGAGGAAATCCCCTGGTTCGCGCCCGAGCTGTGCGTGCGCCTGCTGCCCGACTGGGAAACCCTGCCCTACGACAGCTTCTCGCCGCACCAGGACCTGGTGTCCGAGCGCCTGGCCACGCTGCACGACATCCAGACCGGGCAATGCGACGTGATGCTGGTGCCGGCCACCACCGCGCTGTACCGGCTGGCGCCGCCCGCGTTCCTGGCCGCCTACACCTTCTTCTTCAAGCAGGGCGAGCGCCTGGATGAGAACGCGCTCAAGGCCCAGTTCACGCTGGCGGGCTACGAGCACGTCAGCGCCGTGATGCGCCCCGGCGAATACAGCGTACGCGGCGGCCTGATCGACCTGTACCCGATGGGCTCGGCGCTGCCGTACCGGATCGACCTGTTCGGCGACGAGATCGAGACCATCCGCGCCTTCGACCCCGACACCCAGCGCAGCCTGTACCCGGTCAAGGAAGTGCGGCTGCTGCCCGGGCGCGAGTTCCCGCTCGACGAAGCCGCGCGCACCGCCTTCCGCGGCCGCTGGCGCGAGCTGTTCGAAGGCGACCCGACCAAGTCGCCGATCTACAAGGACATCGGCAACGGCGTGCCGTCTGCCGGCATCGAGTACTACCTGCCGCTGTTCTTCGAGCACAGCGCAACCGTGTTCGACTACCTGCCCGCCGATACCCAGCTGGCCTTCGCCGGCAATGTCGACGAGGCCATCCGCCGCTTCTGGGCCGATACCACGCAGCGCTACAACTTCATGCGCCACGATCGCGAGCGCCCGCTGCTGCCGCCCGCGGACCTGTTCCTGTCCGAGGAGCAGTTCTTCGTCGCCGCCAAGCCGATGGCGCGCCTGGTGCTGCAGGCCGAAGCCAATGCGGACCAGGGCGCGTTCTCGGCCATCCTGCCCGACGTCTCGGTGAACCGCCGCGCCGATGATCCGCTGGTCAACCTGGAAGCGCTGCTGCTCGACAAGCAGACCCGCGTGCTGATGTGCGCCGACTCGGCCGGGCGGCGCGAGACCCTGCTGCAGCTCTTTGCCGAAAGCGGCCTGCGCCCGCAGCCGGTGGACGACTTTGCCGCGTTCCTGGCCGGCGAAGCGCATTTCTCGATCGCGGTGGCGCCGCTGCAGAGCGGTTTTGCGCTGCCGCAGGGGCAAATCGCCTTTGTCACCGAGGCCGAGCTGTACGCCGGCACCGCGCGCCGCACCGGCCGCCGCAAGCAGGAGCAGGCCTCCGCCGTCGACTCGATGGTGCGCGACCTGGCCGAGCTGAAGATCGGCGACCCGGTGGTGCACAGCGAGCACGGCATCGGCCGCTACCAGGGCCTGGTCACGCTGGACATGGGCCAGGGCGACGAGGAATTCCTGCATCTGGACTACGACAAGGCCAGCAAGCTGTACGTGCCGGTGCACCAGCTGCACGTGATCTCGCGCTATTCCGGCGCCGATCCCGATACCGCGCCGCTGCACCACCTGGGCTCGGGCCAGTGGGACAAGGCCAAGCGCAAGGCGGCCCAGCAGATCCGCGACACCGCCGCCGAGCTGCTCAACCTGTACGCGCGCCGCGCCGCGCGCGAGGGCTTTGTCTTCCCGCTCTCGCCCAAGGACTATGAGACCTTCGCCGAGAGCTTCGGCTTCGAGGAAACGCCGGACCAGGCCGCCGCGATTGCCGCGGTGATCGCCGACATGACCTCGGGCAAGCCGATGGACCGGCTGGTCTGCGGCGACGTCGGCTTCGGCAAGACCGAGGTGGCGCTGCGCGCGGCCTTTGTCGCGGTGCTGGGCGGCAAGCAGGTGGCGATGCTGGCGCCGACCACGCTGCTGGCCGAGCAGCACTTCCAGACGCTGTCCGACCGCTTTGCCGAATGGCCGGTGCGCATTGTCGAGCTGTCGCGCTTCAAGACCAAGAAAGAGATCGACGCGGCCATCAAGCAGATCAACGAAGGCACCGTCGACATCGTCATCGGCACGCACAAGATCCTGTCCGACCAGGTCAGGTTCGAGCGCCTGGGGCTGGTCATCATCGACGAGGAGCACCGCTTCGGCGTGCGCCAGAAGGAGGCGCTGAAGACCCTGCGCGCCGAGGTCGACGTGCTGACCCTGACCGCCACGCCGATCCCGCGCACGCTGGGCATGGCGCTGGAAGGCCTGCGCGACTTTTCGGTGATCGCGACCGCGCCGCAGAAGCGGCTGGCGATCAAGACCTTCGTGCGGCGCGAGGAAGACGGCGTGATCCGCGAGGCCATCCTGCGCGAGCTCAAGCGCGGCGGCCAGGTCTACTTCCTGCACAACGAGGTCGAGACCATCGAGAACAAGCGCGCGCGGCTGGCCGAGCTGGTGCCGGAGGCGCGCATTGCCGTCGCGCACGGCCAGATGCACGAGCGCGAGCTGGAACGCGTGATGCGCGACTTCGTCGCGCGCCGCGACAACATCCTGCTGTGCACCACCATCATCGAGACCGGCATCGACGTGCCGACCGCCAATACCATCCTGATCCACCGCTCCGACAAGTTCGGCCTGGCGCAGCTGCACCAGCTGCGCGGCCGGGTCGGGCGCTCGCACCACCAGGCCTATGCCTACCTGCTGGTGCATGACGTCGAGGGCCTGACCAAGCAGGCGGGGCGCCGGCTGGAGGCCATCCAGCAGATGGAAGAACTGGGCTCCGGCTTCTACCTGGCCATGCACGACCTGGAAATCCGCGGCGCGGGCGAGGTGCTGGGCGACAAGCAGTCCGGCGAGATCCACGAGATCGGCTTCCAGCTCTACACCGACATGCTCAACGCCGCGGTCAAGGCGCTCAAGGCCGGCAAGGAGCCCGACCTGATGGCGCCGCTGGCCGCCACCACCGAGATCAACCTGGGCACGCCGGCGCTGCTGCCCAACGACTACTGCGCCGACGTGCACGAGCGCCTGTCGCTGTACAAGCGGCTGGCCAACTGCGAGACCGCCGAGCGCGTGGACGATATCCAGGAAGAGCTGATCGACCGCTTCGGCCGGCTGCCGGCGCAAGCGCAGGCGCTGGTCGAGACCCACCGGCTGCGCATCGCCGCGGCGCCGCTGGGCGTGCGCAAGATCGACGCGGGCGAGGCCACCATCAGCGTGCAGTTCGTGCCCAACCCGCCGATCGACGCGATGCGCATCATCGACCTGGTGCAGAAGAACCGCCATATCAAGCTGGCCGGGCAGGACAAGCTGCGCATCGAGGCCAAGATGCCGGACGTGGCGATCCGCGCGCAGACCATCAAGCATACGTTGCGGCAACTGGCGTAGGAGTCTCCTGCATGGACGCGGCGCGCGGCCGGGTGTAGCATCAAATACTTAACAAGTTAGCGATAACGCCCCCATGCCTGCCCACGCCGCCTCCCACCGCCAGCCCGTCACCGAAACCGCCGCGCGCGGCAGCGCGCTTGAATGGACCCAGCGGCTGGTTGCGTACGACACCACCAGCCGCCACTCCAACCTGGGCCTGATCGAGTCCGTGCGCGACCATTTCCTGGCCAAGGGGCTGAAGCCGCATCTGAGCTACAACCCGCAGCAGGACAAGGCCAACCTGTTCGTCACGGTGCCCGCCGCCGACGGCAACACCAACGGCGGCATCGTGCTCTCCGGCCATACCGACGTGGTGCCGGTGGACGGCCAGGACTGGACCACCGACCCGTTCAAGGCGGTGGTGCGCGACGGCAAGCTCTACGGCCGCGGCACCTGCGACATGAAAGGCTTTATCGGCACCAGCCTGTCGCTGCTGCCGGCCATCCTGCAGGCCAGGCTGCGCGAGCCGGTGCACTACGCGCTGTCCTTCGATGAAGAGATCGGCTGCATGGGCGCGCCCTACCTGCTGGCCGAACTGCGCGACCGCGGCGTGACGCCCGGCGGCTGCATCGTCGGCGAACCCACCAGCATGCGCGTGATCGTGGCGCACAAGGGCATCAACGCCTACCGCTGCTGCGTCAGGGGCCAGGCCGCGCATTCGTCGCTGACGCCGCGCGGCGTCAATGCGATCGAATACGCCGCGCGCCTGATCTGCTTCATCCGCGACATCGCCGATGAATTCAAGGCCAACGGCCCCTACGACCAGGCCTTCGACGTGCCCTACACCACCGCGCAGACCGGCACCATCCAGGGCGGCATCGCGCTGAACACCATCCCGGCGCTGTGCGAGTTCGTGTTCGAATTCCGCAACCTGCCCGGCGTGGATCCGGAAGCCATCTACGCGCGCATCCAGGCCTACGCCAACGACGTGCTGCTGCCGAAGATGCGCGCCGAGCATGCCGATGCCGGCCTGACCCTGAGCAAGATCGCCGCCGCGCCGTCGCTGGACGTGGCCGAGCAGGAAGCCATCACACAGCTGGTGCGCGCGCTGACCGCCGACCGCGACACCAACAAGGTCGCCTATGGCACCGAGGCCGGCCTGTTCCAGCGCGCGGGCATTCCGGCCGTGGTGTGCGGGCCTGGCGATATCCAGCAGGCGCACAAGCCGGATGAGTTTGTTTCGCTGGAGCAGCTGGCAGCTTGCGAGGCCTTCCTGCACAAGGTGGTCGACAGCCTGCGCGTGGCGGGCTGACATCCCCCTCAGCCGCGTTGTGTGCCCGGCCCAGGACACACAACGCGGCACCCTTCTGGCCGCCCCATCCGGCGCGGCCGCAGCACTGCCTGCATCACACCAACAACAACGAAGGAGACCTTGCATGGCTGTCCGTGATTCCGCATCCCGTTCCACCACGCGCTTCGCGCTCGCCGGCCTGGCCCTCGCCACCGGCCTGCTCTGCCATACCGCGCAAGCGCAGGCACCGGCCGCCGCGTCTCCCACGCTTGCTGGCGCCGACACACTGCATGCGCAGATCGAAACCCGTGCCAAGGCGGTCGAGAAGCAGCTGATCGCATGGCGCCGCGACATCCACCAGCATCCGGAACTGGGCAACTACGAGACGCGCACGGCCAAGCTGGTGGCTGACCACCTGCGCAAGCTCGGCATGGAAGTGAAGACGGGCGTGGCCAAGACCGGCGTGGTCGGCGTGCTCAAGGGCGGCAAGCCCGGCCCGGTGGTGGCGCTGCGCGCCGACATGGACGCGCTGCCGGTCAAGGAGCGCGTGGACGTGCCGTTCGCGTCGAAGGCCAAGGGCCAGTACCTGGGCAAGGAAGTGGACGTGATGCACGCCTGCGGCCATGACACCCACGTCGCCATCCTGATGGCCACCGCCGAAGTGCTGGCCGGCATGAAGGACCAGCTGCCCGGCACGGTCAAGTTCATCTTCCAGCCGGCCGAGGAAAGCCCGGCCGACTTCGAACCCAATGGCTCCAACACGTGGGGCGCCAAGCAGATGGTGTCCGAGGGCGTGCTGGACAATCCCAAGGTCGATGCGATCTTCGGCCTGCATGTGAGCAGCGGCATTGAATCGGGCAAGCTGGGCTGGCGCAGCGGCCCCTCGATGGCGGCGGCCGACCAGTTCTGGATCGACGTCAAGGGCCGCCAGACGCACGGCGCGCGGCCGTGGGGCGGGATCGACCCGATCGTGGTGGCGTCGCAGATCGTGATGGGCCTGCAGACCATCCAGAGCCGCCAGGTCAACGCCATGCTGGAACCGTCGGTGATCACCGTGGGCACCATCCACGGCGGCAACCGCATGAACATCGTGCCGGAGAAGGTCGAGATGATGGGCACCGTGCGCACCTATGACGAAGGCATGAAGAAGGACATCCATGCCCGCATGAAGCGCACCACCGAGGCCATCGCCACCAGCGCCGGCGCCGAGGCCAACTTCCGCGTGGTGGAGCTGTACAACGCCACCATCAACCAGCCGGCCCTGACCGAGAAGATGGCGCCCACGCTGCAGCGCGTGGCCGGCGAAGGCAACTGGATGATCACGCCCAAGGCGACCGCGTCGGAGGACTTCTCGTTCTACCAGGAGAAGGTGCCAGGCCTGTTCTTCAACCTCGGCGTGACACCCAAGGGCCAGGATGTGACCAAGGCGCCTTCCAACCACTCGCCTGAGTTCTATGTGGACGAGCCGGCGCTGATCAACGGCGTGCGCGCCCTGTCCAGCCTGACCGTGGACTACATGGTGATGGCGCAGCGCTGAGCGGCTCGCCCGGGGCGCTGCGGCGGGGCTACAATAGCAGTTTTGCCGCGCGCATTGCGGCCAGCCCTGCCCCGCCTTGCCGCCAGCGCGGCAAGCGCCCGATCCTCATTCGTCATGCCCCTGATCCTCCAGAGCACTGCCCCGCTTTCCCCAGCTGACCTCGACACCGCCCGCACCCTGGCCCGCGCCTCTGAACTGGTGCTGCGCAGCGACACCGTGGCCGCTGCCGAGGAATGCGCGCCGCTGACGCCGGCGCTGCGCGATGCGCTGGACGACTTCTGCGGCCCGCGCGCGATCGACTGGGCGGTGGTGCCCGCGGGGCGCAAGCTGTCCGACTTCCGCCTGGTGGCGATGGACATGGACTCGACCCTGATCACGATCGAGTGCATCGACGAGATCGCCGATTTCTGCGGCCTCAAGGCCGAGGTCTCGGCCATTACCGAAGCCGCCATGCGCGGCGAGATCACCGATTTCAACGAAAGCCTGCGCCGCCGCGTGGCCCTGCTCAAGGGCCTGGACGCCAGCGTGCTGGACCGCGTCTATGAAGAGCGCCTGCGGCTGTCGCCCGGCGCCGAACGCATGCTGCAGACCGTGCAGGCGCTGGGCCTGCGCACGCTGCTGGTGTCGGGCGGCTTCGTCCATTTCACCGAGAAGCTCAAGGCACGGCTCAAACTCGACGTGACCCGCGCCAATACGCTGGAGATCGTCGACGGCAAGCTGACCGGCAATGTGGTCGGCGAGATCGTCAATGCCGATGTCAAGGCCCGCACCGTGCAGGAAGTCTGCGCCCAGATCGGCGCCACGCCGGACCAGGCCATCGTCATGGGCGACGGCTCCAACGACCTGAAGATGATGGCCGTGGCCGGCCTGTCGGTGGCCTTCCGGGCCAAGCCGGTGGTGCGCGCGCAGGCCAGCGTCGCGTTCAACCACGTCGGGCTGGACGGCCTGCTGGCGCTGTTCCCGCACTGATCTCGGGCCGCGGCAAACGCGGCATCGCGCGCCGGGCGGCAATCGCCCGGCCGGCCCCGCCCGCCCGGGCCGCCAGCGACAATTCGCGCTACAGCCAGCGCAAGTCCTTCCCCAAGTGCAGATAAATCCCTGAGACGCAGCGTCTACTTAGCGCTTCTTCAAATGCGAATCATTACCATTAATGTTTCGTTTATCTGACATTCCCCCATGCAAGTTCTGGCCGTCCTTCTCGGCCTGGCTGCGGCCGTGTGCCTGTACCTGGCCGCGCCCAACCAGGTCCTGCTGCCCCCCGGCAGGGTCGCGCAACCGCCTGTGCTGGGCTGGCTGGGCCTGGCCCTGGTCATCGTCAGCACCTGGCTGTGGAGCACCACCGACGGCTGGCCCGTGGCCATTGCGGCCAGTCTGGTGACAGTGCCCTGCGCGCTGTCGGTATGGCCCTTTATCGGCACCTATGCCGCGCGCAAGCGCCGGGCAGCACGGGAGCAACGGGCATGAGCGCAGACCAATCCGCGATGGGCACCAAGTGGCTGGCCGGTGCGCTGCTCGGGCTGCCGCTGGCGGTGGCGCTGTGCACGCTGTTGATCCTGTGGCTGCCGGGCGGCTGGGAGACCGGCATCGTCGCGGCCGTGGTGGCATGCCTGCCGGCGTGGGTGGCCATCATCAGCGCCAGCCTGCTGTTCCGTTCCAGCCGCACCGCCTGGATCTGGCTGGGCGGCGCCAACCTGCTCTGCTTCGGCGCGCTGTGGGCGCTGCGACTGGCCGGCCTGGCGCCGGCTGCACTGGCCGCCTCCTGAGAACCATCGTGAAAACCGCAACCCTGCGCCTGTACCAGACCCTGCATACCTGGGTCGGCCTGATGGCCGGCTGGGCCCTGTTTATCGCCTTCTTTGCCGGGGCGGTCACCGTCTTCCACCATGAGCTGCACGTATGGCAGTCGCCGTCGCGGCTGAAAGGCAATGCGCCGGTCGAAGCCAAGGCCGACCCGGCCGCGGTCGACCGCTTCATGCAGAAGCTGGTCGCGATCCACCCCGAGGCCGCGGCCAGTTCCTACGTGATCATGCCGTCGGAGGGCGAGCCCAATATCTCGGCCTACTGGCAGGACAAGGCCGGCGAGTGGCAGATGACCTCCGACGCCCGCCTGGCAGGCGACGCCGCAATGCAGCGCGACACCTCGCGCGACCACGTGATCGGCGAGCTGTCGGCGTTCCTGAACAGCCTGCACTACTCGCTCGGCATCCCGGTCGGCGGCATCTACTTCATGGGCGCGATCTCGGTGCTGTACGGGCTGGCGCTGGTGTCGGGCGTGCTGCTGCACCTGCCGCGGCTGAAGAAGGACCTGTTCGCGGTGCGCCCCGGGCGCAACCTGAAGCGCTTCTGGATGGACACCCACAATGTGCTGGGCCTGTTCAGCCTGCCCTTCCACCTGGTCTTTGCCATCACCGGCGCGCTGTTCTGCCTGTCGCTGGTGCTGATGATGGTGTTCAACACACTGAGCTTCGACGGCCGCCTGTTTGAAGCGGTGCCCCGTGCCACCACCGCCGTGCCGGAAGTGGCCGCGGCCAACCGCGCGGTGCCGACCATGCCCACGGCAACGCTGATGCAGATCGCGCGCGGGCACGGCGGCGAGCGTTTCACGCCCGAGTCGTTCCGCTTCCAGCGCTATGGCGACGCCAACGCCGTGGTGGAGGTGCGCGGCACCAGCACGCAAGCCCTCGGCAACCTGGGCTCGGTCGGCATCCATGCCGCCAGCAGCGAGCCCAACGCGGGCCAGCTGACCGCCAACCAGACCGCCGGCACGCGCGACAGCAACCACGGGCTCTACAGCGCGCTGTACGCGCTGCATTTCGGCACCTTCGGCGAGCTGCCGGTGCGGCTGGTCTACCTGCTGGCGGGGCTGGCCGGCGCCTTCCTGTTCTATTCGGGCAACCTGCTGTGGATCGAGTCGCGGCGCAAGCTGCGCCAGGCCGGGCAGCCGCGCGTGCACCGGCTGCTGGCGCAGGGCACGGTCGGCGTGTGCATCGGCTGCTGCATCGGCGTGGCGCTGTGCTTCCCGGCGGCGCTGCTGTGGCCGGAGCGCGCGGTGAGCTACACGTATTTCACGGTGTCTGGCCTGGCCTGTGCCTGGGCGCTGCTGCGCCCGCCGGTACGCGCCGCGGTGGAACTGCTCTACGCCGCCGCGCTGGCGTCGCTGACGGTGCCGCTGGCGAACGCGATCCTGACCGGCGACCACCTGCTGCACAGCATCCCCAGCGGGCACTGGATCATCGCCGGCTTCGATATCGGCGCGATCGCGCTGGCCGCGGGCTTTGTCGCCCTGGCCCGCGCCACGCAGCGCCGCGCGCGCAGCGGGCCGGCGGAGTCGGTCTGGGCGATGCCGCAGGCAGCCCAGGCTACCCAAGCCGCCAGGCCCACCGCGAACGCCAAGACGATGCCCAGCACGGATACGCCCTGAGCGCACGGCGCCCGCACGCAAAAACGGACGCAGCAGTGTCCGTTTTTGTTTCCTTGGCCGCGCCAGCCCGGCCGCTGCCCTACACTATCTCAGGCCAACAACATCGAGCCGACCGCCATGGAATCGACCTTCCACCAGTTTTCCGAACTGTTCGCCCAACTCGGCCTGGCCTCCGACGAAGCCAGCATCCGCAGCTTTATCGGCACGCATGCCCCGCTGCCCGACGATGTCGAACTGGCCGAGGCACCGTTCTGGACGCCCGCCCAGGCCACGCTGCTGCGCGACGAGCTGCTGGACGACGCCGACTGGGCCGAGGTAGTCGACCAGCTCAATCTCGCCCTGAGGCAGCCAGCCTGAGTCCGCTTACGCGGCCAGCGTAGCCTCCAGCGCCTGGCGCAGGTCGGCGATCAGGTCGCGCGTGTCTTCCAGGCCGATATAAAGCCGCACCAGTTCACCGGTATCCTGCCAGCCGGCCGGCGGCCAGGTGCCCGCCGGGCGCATGCCCTGCACGTGGTATGGCACGGCCAGGCTGTGGGCGCCGCCCCAGGACCAGCCGATCGCAAACAGCTGCAGCGCCTCGACGAAGGCATCCACTTGCTGGCGCGTATAGCGGGCCCGCAGGATGATGGCAAAGAGCCCGCTGGCACCGGTGAAATCGCGCCGCCAGCTGGCGTGACCGGGGCAGTCCGGCAGCGCCGGATGCAGCACGCGTGAGACCTCGGGCCGCTGGTGCAGCCACTCCGCCACTTCGCGGGCCGCACGGTCATGCGCGGCCAGGCGCACCGGCAGGCTCGGCAGCCCGCGCAGCACCAGGTGGCAGTCATCGGCGGAAACACCCCAGCCCATCAGCATGCGGGTGCGTTTCAGGCGGTCATGCAGCGCATCGTCGCAAGTCAGCACCGCGCCCATCAGCACGTCGCTGCCGCCGGACTGGTACTTGGTCAGCGCCTGCACCGAGATGTCGATGCCCTTGTCGAACGGGCGGAAGTAGACGCCGGCCGACCAGGTATTGTCGATCGCGGTCAGCACGCCGCGCGCCCTGGCCGCGGCGACGATGGCGTCGCTGTCGGGCACTTCCATGGTCACCGAACCAGGCGACTCCATCCAGATCAGGCGCGTATTCGGCCGGATCATCGCCGCCACCGCAGCGGCGTCCATGGGGTCGTAATAGCGCACGGTCACGCCGAATTCGCGTGCCAGCCACTCGCCGTGGTCGCGGTTGGGGCCATAGACGTTGTGCGGCACCAGCACGTCGTCGCCGCTCTTGAGCAACGCGAAGTAGACCAGCGAGATCGCCGCCAGCCCCGACGGCTGCAGCAGCGTGTGGCGCGCGCCCTCCAGCAGCGCCAGGTGCTGGCACAGCGCCTCGCTGGTCGGCGTGGCGTGCAGGCCATAGCGCCAGTAAGTGGTGGCACCGTCGCCATGGGCGCGCAGTTCGGCCAGGTTGCGGAACACCACGGTGGAGCCGCGGTGCGTGGCGGGAGAAAACGAGGCAAAGCCGGGCGCGATCTCCAGCTCGGGCTGGACCGCAACGGTTTGCAGGTAATGGGCGGGCGACGCGGGCTTGTCGGATGGCGAATCGGACACGGCGGTTTCCTTGCTGGCTGCTGGCCGGCCACGGCGCGCTGCCCTGGCGGTATCGCCCAGGCAGAAGCGCGGCACGGTCAGGAATGAGACTCGATGAGCCTTCGAGCTTACCAGCAAATGCCGGCCGCGCCACCGGCGATGGCAACGGCGGGCACCAGGAAGCGGCTTACCAGCCGGAAATCGAGGACTTTGGCGGCGGCGGCGCGTAGGTGACGCCGCTGTTGGGCCTCATGTCGAACGGGGGGATCACCAGCACGCCCAGCGGGCGGATAAAGAACGGCAGCACGATGGCCGGGTTGAACGCATCGGTCCAGCTGCCGCGCACGGCGCCACTGGCGTCGATGCTGCCTTCCCAGTTGCCCGACACGCGCGTGCCGTCGTCGGATTCCTCCATCAGGAAGGCACCGCCCTCCCACTCGCCGGCCAGCAGGCGCACACCGGCGCCACGGCCGGCGTATTCGCCGCGCACGCTGTCGCGCTCGTCGGGCTTGGGGCCCAGGCGCAGCCGCACCGGCTGGTCGCCGACCTTGCCGACGTAGACCGGCAGCGACGCATATTCCGGCCGCGGCGCCAGAGGCTTTGGCGCGCCAGTGGAAAGCGAGGTGCCGCCGCGCCGGGCTTCGCCGTCGCGAATGGCCTGGTTGATGCCCAGGCCTTCCCCGCCGGCTGGTGCAGCCCCGGGTGCAACGTTAACCGGGCCGGTCGACAGCTCGGTCGCCGGCGCAGCCTGCGCCGTGCCCGCCAGGGCGAGCACGGCGGCCAGGCCGAGCGTCCAGAGGTTCTTCGTCAGCAAAGCCAGGCGCAAGGCTAACCTCAGATACGCTCGAAGATGGCGGCAATGCCCTGCCCGCCGCCGATGCACATCGTCACCAGCGCGTAGCGGCCCTGCACGCGGTTCAGCTCATGCAGCGCCTTCACCGTGATCAGGGCACCGGTGGCGCCGATCGGGTGGCCCAGCGAGATGCCCGAGCCGTTCGGGTTGACCTTGGCCGGATCCAGGCCGAGCGCCTTGGTCACCGCGCACGCCTGCGCGGCAAAGGCTTCGTTGGCTTCGATCACGTCCAGGTCCGACACCTGCAGGCCGGCACGCTCCAGCGCGATCTTCGTCGCCGGCACCGGGCCGATGCCCATGGTCTTGGGGTCCACGCCGGCATGGCCGTAGGACACCAGGCGGGCCAGCGGCTTCAGGCCGCGGCGCTCGGCCTCGGCCCGCTCCATCAGCACCACGGCGGCGGCGGCATCGTTCAGGCCCGAGGCATTGCCCGCGGTGACGGTGCCGTTTTCCTTGACGAAGACCGGCCTGAGCTTGGTCATGTCGTCGATGGTGGCGTCATGGCGCACGTGCTCGTCGGTGTCGAAGGTGACGTCGCCCTTGCGGCCCTTGCTCACCACCGGGACGATCTGGTCCTTGAAGTAGCCGGCCTTGATCGCGGCCGAGGCGCGGCGGTGCGATTCCAGCGCCGCCTCGTCCTGCTGTGCGCGCGAGATGTCGTATTCCTTGGCGACGTTCTCGGCGGTCACGCCCATATGGATGCGGTGGAAGGGATCGTGCAGCGCACCCAGCATCATGTCGACCAGGCCGGCATCGCCCATGCGTGCGCCCCAGCGGGCCGCGGGCGCCAGGTACGGCGCGCGGCTCATGCTTTCCGCGCCGCCGCCGATGGCCACGTCGGTATCGCCCAGCAGGATGCTCTGCGCGGCGCTGACGATGGCCTGCAGGCCCGAGCCGCACAGGCGGTTGACGGTCAGCGCGGGGGCGTTGACCGTCACCCCTCCGTTGACGGCCGCGACGCGGCCCAAATACATGTCGCGCGGCTCGGTCTGGATCACGTTGCCGAACACCACGTGGCCGACATCGTCGCCCGATACCTGCGCGCGCGCCAGCGCCTCGCGCACCACCAGTGCGCCCAGTTCTGTCGGCGCCACATCCTTCAGGCTGCCGCCAAAGGTCCCGATCGCGGTACGGACACCGCTCACCACTACCACTTCACGCGTCATGACTTTGTCTCCATGAGGTTATGTTGCACCGCACAGTATAGCGGGACGCGGACGAAATCGAACGAGCGTACTTTTACCTAATCAATCCGTTTCAGACCTCGCCCCACAGGTCGTGGCCGTCGGCGCCGGTGATCTTCACGTCGACGAACTCGCCGGCACGGTAGCGCTGGGAATGGCGTTCCGGCGGCGCGATATAGACCAGGCCGTCGATTTCCGGCGCGTCCGCGGACGAACGGCCGATGCCGCCGTCCTGGTTGACCTCGTCCACCAGCACGCGCAGGATCTGGCCGACCTTGCGCTGCAGGCGGCGTGCCGAGACCTCTTCGGCCACTTCCATGAAGCGGGCGCGGCGCTCCTCGCGCACCTCGTCGGGCAGCGCACCCGGCAGGTCATTGGCGGTGGCGCCCTCCACCGGCGAATAGGCGAAGCAGCCGACGCGGTCCAGTTCGGCTTCGGCGATAAAGTCGAGCAGGGTCTGGAATTCCGCCTCGGTCTCGCCCGGGAAGCCGGCGATAAAGGTACTGCGGATGGTCAGCTCAGGGCAGATCTCGCGCCAGGCGCGGATGCGGTCCATGGTCTTCTCGGCATTGGCCGGGCGCTTCATGCGCTTGAGCACGTCCGGGTGCGCGTGCTGCAGCGGCACATCGAGGTACGGCAGCACGTGACCTTGCGACATCAGCGGGATGATCTCGTCCACGTGCGGGTACGGGTAGACGTAGTGCAGGCGCACCCAGGCACCGTACTGCGCGGCCAGCTCACCCAGTGCCCCCACCAGTTCGGTCATGCGGGTCTTGAGCGGGCGACCGTTCCAGAAGCCGGTGCGGTACTTGACGTCGACGCCATAGGCACTGGTGTCCTGCGAGATCACCAGCAGTTCCTTGACGCCGGCCTTGAACAGGTTCTCGGCCTCCAGCATGACCTCGGCCACCGGGCGCGACACCAGGTCGCCGCGCATCGACGGGATGATGCAGAACGAGCAACGGTGGTTGCAGCCCTCTGAAATCTTCAGGTAGGCGTAGTGCTTGGGCGTCAGCTTGATGCCGGCGGCCGGCACCAGGTCGGTGAACGGGTCATGCGGCTTGGGCAGGTGCGTGTGCACCGCCTGCATCACCTCGCCCAGCGCATGCGGGCCGGTCACGGCCAGCACCTTGGGGTGCACCGACGACACGATGTCGTGGCCCGCCGCATCCTTTTTCGCCCCCAGGCACCCGGTGACGATCACCTTGCCGTTTTCGGTCAGGGCCTCGCCGATGGCGTCCAGGCTCTCCTGCACGGCCTCGTCGATAAAGCCGCAGGTATTGACCACGACCAGGTCGGCGCCGTCATAGGTGCCGCTGATGGCGTAGCCCTCGGCGCGCAGCTGGGTGATGATCTGCTCGGAGTCGACCAGCGCCTTGGGGCAGCCAAGGGAAACGAATCCCACACGCGGACTATGGTCTTTCTGGGTCGTTGATTCTGAAGGGTTTTTCACGGTGCAATCCGAATGTGGGGCAGGCGCGGCGGAATATGCGGGGACAAGGCCGGCAGCCGGTGAGCCAATCAAGCATTTTAACCGTTTGCCATGAATTCTCGGCGCCTGACTCCACACATGTGGCCCAGGCTGCGGCAATGCCGCGTCATTCCGGCGCGGTAGCGGCTCCCGGCAGGCCTTCCAGGACCCGCTCTATCTCCAGCGAGTCCTGCATGCGCCGGATGGCCGCATGCAGTTCGGCGGCCTGTGGCCATGTCCGTTTGAGATAGCTGAGCCACAGTTTCACGCGCCCATGCTCATGGCAGGAGGCGATACGGGCATGCAGCTTTTTCAGGTAAGTGGCAATCTGGCGCAGCACCAACGGCCACTCCTGGTCCGACGGCGCGCTGTCCATCAGCCCGCGAATGCGCAAGGCCAGGAAAGGGTCGGACACGGCGCCGCGCCCGATCATCACGTCGGCGCAACCGCTGACGGCCCGGCAGCGTTCCCAGTCCGCGACCGTCCAGACGTCTCCGTTGGCAATCACCGGCACGTCCACCGCAGCCGCAATGCGCGCAATCCAGTCCCAGTGGGCCGGCGGCCGGTAGCCATGGTCCCGCGTCCGGGCATGCACGACGAGCGAAGCCGCGCCGCCCTCGGCCAGCGCCGTGGCGCAATCAATGGCCAGCGAGGTATCGGAGACGCCCAGCCGCATTTTTGCCGTCACGGCGATATGGGCCGGCACCGCCGCGCGCACGGACGCAACGATCCGGTTCAACAACTCAGGGTTCGTCAGCAGCATGGCGCCGCCGCCATGCCGGTTGACGACCTTGGCGGGACAGCCGAAGTTCAGGTCGATGCCATGCGGCGACAAGGTCGCGGCATAGGCCGCATTGCGCGCCAGCCATTCCGGATCGCTGCCGAGCAACTGGATCACCATCGGCGTGCCACTGCGGGTATAGCCACCGGCGAGGATTTCAGGCGTATCGCGCTCGTAGACGCGCGCCGGAAGCAACGAACCCGTCACCCGGACGAACTCGGACACACAGCCGTCGTAGCCGCCGGTATCGGTCAGCACGTCACGCAAGACATAGTCGGCAAGCCCTTCCATGGGGGCCAGGAGCAACCGGCTCATGGCGAAGCCTTCACCGAAGCGGAGAGCCGGGCCTTAACGGCCGGACGAGCACATTGAATGACGGAGGGCATCGGGATTCGCGCAGTAAAGGCGAGTCCACACTGAGCCGCCGCTGGAGAGAGTTGCGTGATTGCGTGCGCCTGGGGAGCGCAGACCGCGCATTCTACCTGCTTTGCGTCGTCGGGGTTTTCAGGGAGGTGTGCGGGCGCTGGGCATCCGCCTGCATGCGAGCGCTGGCTGAGTGCCAGCCAGCGTGCGGGATAGGCGGCGGGTGTAGAGCCCGCCGCTGCCAGTGTTTTACTTCTTGTCCGGCTGGTTGAACGGGAACGTCCCGAACATATTCTTGGCCTGGCTTTGCATCTGCTCCTGCATCTGCACGAACAGGTTCTTGCTCTGCTCGATGTAGTTGCTCATCATGCCCTGCATCATCGGGCCCTGCATGTTCATGAACTGCGACCACATGTCGGGGCTGAAGGTTTCGCCGGAATACAGGCCCTTGGAGTTCTCGGCCAGCTTGTTCTGGATGTCGATGAAGGCCTGGATGTTCTTTTCCAGGTAGGTGCCCATCATGCCCTGCATGGCATGGCCATAGAAGCGGATGATCTGCGACAGCATCGCGCTGGAGAACATCGGCACGCCGCCAGTTTCTTCTTCCAGGATGATCTGCAGCAAGATGCTGCGGGTCAGTTCGTCACCAGATTTGGCGTCAAGTACCTTGAATTCCTCTGAATCCATGACCAGCTGCTTGACGTCGGCCAGGGTGATGTAGGTGCTGGTCTGGGTGTCGTAGAGCCTGCGGTTCGGATACTTTTTGATCAGTCGCTCTGCGCCTTTTTTGGTCGTGGCCATCGGTGCTCTGTCCTTGTGTCATCGCTGTTTGCGCGCTGCTGCACCGCATGGGGTGCAGTGCGCAAATCGGTATCGCCCGCGCCATCTGCTTGTTGTCGTGCCGGCCGTCTGGTGGCCTGTTCGCGCATGGCTGCGCGTGGCGGCCTGCAACCTCGCCCCCGCGAGGGCCGCGCTGCACGAACATGGTGCTGGCTGCGCCGCTGCCCTGATTCTATGCCCAACAAGGCACTAAGAAAAGCGACCGGGCTTAAGGAAAACCCGGTGAATTGGCGCAAAAAGGGAGGAATGCCGCGCAGGCAGAAACGATTCGCGGGCCATGACGGCCCGCGAAACGGGCGGCGAAACGAAGCGTCCGCCGCCTTGTGCGCCGCGCTGGCTGCACCGCAATACGCGGGCGCCAGCGCCGGCTGCCGACTGGTTGAACCAGGCCGGCAGGTCAGCCCATATGCAGGCCGCCGTTGAGCGAGAAGTCGGCGCCGGTCGAGAAACCGGACTCCTCCGACGACAGCCAGGCGCAGATAGAGGCGATCTCTTCCGGCAGGCCCAGTCGCTTGACCGGGATCGTCGCGACGATCTTGTCGAGCACGTCCTGGCGGATCGACTTGACCATGTCGGTGGCGATATAGCCCGGCGAAACGGTGTTGACCGTCACGCCCTTGGTCGCCACTTCCTGCGCCAGCGCCATGGTGAAGCCATGCAGGCCGGCCTTGGCGGTGGAGTAGTTGGTCTGGCCGAACTGGCCCTTCTGCCCGTTCACCGACGAGATGTTGACGATGCGGCCCCAGCCGCGGTCGGCCATGCCGTCGATCACCTGCTTGGTGACGTTGAACAGCGAGGTCAGGTTGGTGTCGATCACCGCGTCCCAGTCGGCGCGGGTCATCTTGCGGAACACCACGTCGCGCGTGATGCCGGCGTTGTTGATCAGCACATCGACCTCGCCGACCTCGGCCTTGACCTTGTCGAATGCCGTCCTGGTCGAGTCCCAGTCAGCCACGTTGCCTTCCGAGGCAATGAAATCGAAGCCCAGGGCCTTCTGCTGCTCCAGCCACCTTTCGCGGCGCGGCGAGTTGGGGCCGCAGCCGGCCACCACACGAAAGCCATCCTTGGCCAGTCGCTGGCAAATGGCGGTTCCGATACCACCCATGCCGCCGGTCACATACGCAATGCGCTGAGTCATGTCCACTCCTTGATTGGCTCTTCGTTATCTGCCACCGGGCCCGTGCGAACCTGCGCGGGCCCGGCACACCTCTTGATTCTTAGTTGCGCTCGACCGCCAGCGCCACGCCCATGCCGCCGCCGATGCACAGCGAGGCCAGGCCCTTCTTGGCGTCGCGGCGCTTCATCTCATGCAGCAGCGTCACCAGGATACGGCAGCCGGATGCGCCGATCGGGTGGCCGATGGCGATGGCGCCGCCATTCACGTTGACTTTGGAGGTATCCCAGCCCATCTGCTGGTGCACCGCCAGCGCCTGCGCGGCGAAGGCCTCGTTGATCTCCATCAGGTCCAGGTCCTGCGGGGTCCAGTTGGCGCGCGACAGCGCGCGCTTGGAGGCCGGCACCGGGCCCATGCCCATCACCTTGGGATCGACACCCGCGTTGGCGTAGCTCTTGATCGTGGCCAGCGGGGTCAGGCCCAGTTCCTTGGCCTTGGCCGCCGACATCACCACCACCGCGGCGGCGCCGTCGTTCAGGCCCGAGGCGTTGGCCGCGGTCACCGTGCCGGCCTTGTCGAAGGCGGGCTTGAGGCCGGACATGCTGTCCAGCGTGGCGCCCTGGCGCACGAACTCGTCGGTCTTGAAGGCCACCGGGTCGCCCTTGCGCTGCGGGATCAGCACCGGGACGATCTCTTCGTCAAACTTGCCGGCCTTCTGCGCGGCTTCGGCCTTGTTCTGCGAGCCGACGGCGAACTCATCCTGCGCCTCGCGCGTGATGCCGTATTCCTTGGCCACGTTCTCGGCAGTGAGGCCCATGTGGTACTGGTTGTACACGTCCCACAGGCCATCGACGATCATGGTGTCGACCAGCTTGGTATCGCCCATGCGGAAACCGTCGCGCGAGCCCGGCAGCACGTGCGGGGCGGCGCTCATGTTTTCCTGGCCGCCGGCCACCACGATCTCGGCGTCGCCCGCCATGATCGCGTTGGCGGCCAGCATCACGGCCTTCAGGCCCGAGCCGCACACCTTGTTGATGGTCATGGCCGGCACCATCGCCGGCAGGCCGGCCTTGATCGCGGCCTGGCGTGCGGGGTTCTGGCCCGAACCGGCGGTCAGCACCTGGCCCATGATGACTTCGCTCACCTGCTCCGGCTTGACGCCGGCGCGCTCCAGCGCGGCCTTGATGACCAGGGCACCCAGTTCCGGCGCCGGGATCTTGGCCAGCGAGCCGCCAAATTTGCCTACCGCGGTGCGGGCGGCAGATACGATGACAACGTCAGTCATTGTGTAGTCCTTTCAATGGAAACGGGAGGGAACCTGCAAGCCAGCCGGCGCCGTGCATGACGCACGCCGGCCCTCATGCAAGCGTCATGCCTTGGCTTTGACGTATCGCCCAGGCGCGGGTTCGATCGCGGGATGGCGCGCATTGCCGTAGTCGGCGGGCGCGGCGCGTTTCGCGCCGGCCTGGCCTGCCAGCCATGCGGTCCAGTCCGGCCACCAGCTGCCGTGATGCTCGGTGGCGCCGGCCAGCCATTGCTGCGGCGACTCCGGCAGCGCATCGTTGGTCCAGTGGCTGCGCTTGTTCTTGGCCGGCGGGTTGATCACACCGGCGATATGGCCCGACGCACCCAGCACGAAGCGCAGCTTGTTCGCCAGCAGCGGGGTCGAGGCATAGGCCGCGGTCCACGGCACGATATGGTCTTCGCGCGAGCCGTAGATGTAGGTCGGCACGTCGATGCTGGCCAGGTCCACCGGCACGCCGCACACAGTCAGCTTGCCCGGCACCTTGAGTTCGTCCTGCAGGTAGGTGTGGCGCAGGTACCAGCAGTACCACGGCCCCGGCAGGTTGGTGGCGTCGCCGTTCCAGAACAGCAGGTCGAACGGCACCGGCGTGTTGCCCTTCAGGTAGTTGTCGACCACGTAGTTCCACACCAGGTCGTTCGGGCGCAGGAACGAGAAGGTATTGGCCAGCTCAAGGCCGCGCAGCAGCGCGCACGGCGCGCCGGCGGCGCCGCCCAGCGTGGCCTCGCGCAGCTGCACGTGGCCCTCGTCGACAAAGACGTCGAGGATGCCGGTGTCGGCAAAGTCCAGCAGCGTGGTCAGCAGCGTGACGCTGGCCGCCGGCTGCTGGCCGCGCGCGGCCAGCACCGCCAGCGCGGTCGAGACAATGGTGCCGCCCACGCAGAAGCCCAGCACGTTGATCTTGTCCTGGCCGCTGATGTCGCGCGCGACTTCGATGGCGCGGATGGCCGCGTGCTCGATGTAGTCGTCCCAGGTGCTGCCGGCCATGCTGGCGTCCGGATTGCGCCACGAAACCAGGAACACCGTATGTCCCTGCTCCACCACATGACGCACCAGCGAGCTCTCCGGCTGCAGGTCCAGGATGTAGAACTTGTTGATGCACGGGGGCACCATCAGCAGCGGGCGCGCGTGCACCTTGTCGGTCAGCGGCTTGTACTGCAACAGCTGGAAGTATTCGTTCTCGAAGACCACGGCGCCTTCGCTCACCGCGACATTGCGGCCGACCTCAAACGCGGTCTCGTCGGTCTGCGAGATCTTGCCGCGTGTCAGGTCTTCCATCATGTTGCGCACGCCGGCACGCAGCGATTCGCCGCCCGACTCGATCAGCAGGCGCTGCGCCTCGGGATTGGTGGCAAGGAAGTTGGCGGGCGACATCGCATCGACCCATTGCGAGATCGCAAAGCGGATGCGCTGGCGCGTCTTGGCATCGGCCTCGACGGCATCGGCCAGCTCGGTCAAGGCGCGCGCATTGAGCAGGTAGAACGCGGCAGCGAAGCGGTATGGCAGGTTGGTGCGCCATGCGTCGCCGGCGAAGCGCCGGTCGTGCAGCGGCCCGGTGGCCTCGGCCTTGCCCTCGGCCATGGCTTGCCATAGGGCTGAGAAGTCCTTCATGTAGCGCTGCTGGATATCACCCAGCTGCGCCGGCGCGATCTTGACGCCTGCCAGCGCATCCAGGCCCCGAATGCCGGACGCAGCCGCGTGGCCGTTGCCTTCAGTGCCCTGCCACTGGCGGGACCATTCCAGCCATGTGGCTGGATCGAATGGCCCCGGCGTGAACTTGAATGGTTGGGACTTGCCTTCCTGGGTGGAAGCTGCCGCACCTTTGCCGCTCGCCATGATTTGATTGTCTCTCTGCCGTCACTATTCGAACCGGCTCCGGGCATTGCCCTGGCCGGCACTTTGCATGGGGAGATGCTATCCGAATGGACCCGGCTTGCGCCTCCCCAAGCGGGAGGGTCTGCCGGCACATCTGCCCTGGAACTGGCTGGAAACCTCGACCGCACCTGCTGCGGCCGTGGCTTGCGTCCATTCCGATAGCGGCTCCCCTTTTATCCGGCAAGCGCAACATCCTCGCATGGCAACGCCATGCGCTATGCTTGCCGGAGAAACCTGGGAATCGTCAGCGATTCCGAGACATTTGAGCCCATTGTTGCCTTGCAACGCACGCGCTGTCAATGCGGGAATCCGCCCCGGCGCTGCGCGCTTCCCGACCTACCGGACGGTATGCAGCGCTCGCATCTGCCGAGGCCACAGAGCATAGGCGAGAAGGATGAAATTTTGATGTACATCGTGGCGATTGGCTGGCTCTACGTGGCGCTGATGATGGCGATCACCGAGCACAACGTGGTGGCAGGGGTTGCCACCTTCCTGATGTATGGCGTGGCGCCGGTGGCGCTGGTGCTCTACATCATGGGCACGCCCGGCCGGCGGCGGCGCAAGGCCGAAGCCGAGCGCGCGCAGGCGGCCAGGGGCAAGGACGAGTGAGGCAGCGGCCGGCTCAGTCCGCCAGCCAGACCAGGCTGGCCATGCGGCCGGTCACGCCGTCGCGGCGATAGGAGTAGAAGCGACCGGCATCGGCCACGGTGCAGGCGTCGCCACCGTAGACCTCAGTGCAGCCGGCACGCGCCAGGCGCGTGCGCGCCAGTGCATAGATGTCGGCAAGGTACTTGCCCGGCGCACCAGCGCGGAAGGCTGCGGCAACCGCGGCCTGTTCATCGGCGCGTGCCTGGGCCAGGAAGGCATCGCGCACTTCGGCACCCACCTCGAACGCATCGGGACCGATGGCCGGGCCCAGCCACGCCAGCCAGCGCGCGGCGCCAGCACCGGCAGCAGCCTGCATCCGTGACAGCGTGGCTTCGATCACGCCGTTGCACAGGCCGCGCCAGCCCGCATGCGCGGCGCCCACCACCGTCCCCTGCGCATCGCACAGCAGCACCGGCAGGCAATCCGCCGTCATCACGGCGCAGACGTGGCCGGGTGCCACCGCCAGGCTCGCGTCGGCCTGGGGCACGGGCGCGCCCGGGGCCGCCACATGGTCGACCGTCGCCACTGCGCAGCCATGCACCTGCTCCAGCCATTGCGGCATCGACGGCAGGCACGCGGCCAGCCGTGCGCGGTTGCGCGCCACGTCGGCGGGGTCGTCGCCAACGTGGGTGCCCAGGTTCAGGCCGCCCAGGGCTGCGCCGGCAAGCCCGTACGGGCCCTTGCTGACACCGCCCTGGCGCGTCGTGGACAACGCGCGCACACGCGCCGGCGCGGGCCAGTCAGGGACCAGCCAGGCGGGATCAGGCGCTGCGCTCATCGTCATCGCCGTCGTCACCGTCTTCGTCATCGCCGGCGTATTCCCAGTGGGCCTCGCCGCCTTCCCAGACTTCGTCCCAGGCTTCGTCTTCCTCGTCGGCCTGCGCCCTTTCAAAGTCCAGCGCATCGATCAACGCCTGCAGGTCTTGCGGCGGCTGCGCGGTCCACGACATGTGCCTGCCGGTGGCCGGATGCACCAGGCCGAGCTTGTACGCATGCAGCGCCTGGCGCTCATACGGCACCGGCAGCGTCACGCGGATCGCCGGGCGCTGCCCGCGCTGCGTGGCGCGGAAGTAGACCGGGTCGCCCACCAGCGGATGGCCGATCGACTCGAAATGCACGCGGATCTGGTGCGTGCGGCCGGTCTCCAGCTTGCACATCACCATCGACACGAAGCCCCGCCCCAGCGGCACCGTGGCCAGCGTGCGGAAATGCGTGCGCGACGGCTTGCCGCTGGCGGTATGCACGACCGCCATGCGCGTGCGCTCGCGCGGGTCGCGGCCGATGGGCGCGTCGATGGTGCCCTCGTCATAGGTGCGGCCCCACACCAGCGCGATATAGGTGCGCTTGACCGTGCGCGCCTGCAGCTGGCGCACCAGGTCGGTCTGCGCGGTGAGCGAGCGCGCCACCACCATCAGCCCGGAGGTTTCCTTGTCGAGCCGGTGCACGATGCCCGCGCGCGGCAGCGACGTGGCGGCGGGGTCGCGGTGCAGCAACCCGTTGAGCACGGTGCCGCTCCAGTTACCGGCAGCCGGGTGCACCACCAGGCCGGCGGGCTTGTTGATCACCAGCAGGGTGTCGTCTTCATAGACCACATCCAGCGGCACGTCCTCAGGCGCGAAGGCGGACGATTCCGGCGCGGCCTGCGGCTGGATCTCGATGCGGTTGCCCATCTGCACCGCGTCGCGCGGACGGCGCACCTGGCCGTCGACGCGCACCGCGCCGCTTTCGATCCACTGCTGCAGGCGGCTGCGTGAAAACTCGCTGAAGTGACGCGCGAGCAATTTATCGAGCCGTTCGCCATGCGAGGCGCTGTCCACCTCCAGCGACAGGGTCATGGCCGGCTCTGAAGCTGGCGCGCCGCTGCCGGACGGCGTTCCGGCAAGGTCTTCAAATTCCTCGGGATGGGCCTCGAAATCGGCCACGGACGCGGCTGCGCGCACCCGTTCTGGTGGAAGTCCTCCCACGCCACCTCCTGCTTCGGGGTGGGGCTGGGGGCTTGGGCTATAATGCTTGACGCTATTTTTCTTCATCCGGGATACGATTGCCCATGCAATTGCAGAGCATGAAACGCGCGCGCTGGCGCACGACAATTGGAGCGGTTCTGCTCGCAGGCGGCTGCGTCATGCTGTCTGCATGCGGCCTGCTGGCGGACCAACCCGACGAGACCGCAGGCTGGTCGGCCAACAAATTATATTCGGAAGCCAAGGATGCGCTGGATGGCGGCGACTACACGCGTGCCGTCAAGCTGTATGAAAAGCTCGAAGGCCGCTATCCGTTTGGGCGCTATGCGCAGCAGGCCCAGATCGATACCGCCTACGCCAACTACAAGGATGGTGAAACGGCAGCAGCCCTGGCCGCAGTGGACCGCTTCATCCAGCTGCACCCGAACCATCCCAATATCGATTACGCCTACTACCTCAAGGGCCTGATCAACTTCAACGACAACCTGGGCTGGCTGGGCCGATTCTCGGGCCAGGACCTGAGCGAGCGCGACCCCAAGGCCGCGCGCGCCGCCTATGACGCGTTCAGCACGCTGATCACGCGCTACCCGGAAAGCAAGTACACCCCCGACGCCACGCTGCGCATGCAGTACATCGTCAACTCGCTGGCCCAGCACGAAGTGCACGCCGCGCGCTACTACTACCGGCGCGGCGCGTACCTGGCTGCCGTCAACCGCGCCCAGCAAGCGCTGAAGGACTACGACGGCGCCCCGGCCAACGAAGAAGCGCTGTACATCATGGTCCGCTCATATGACGCGATGGGCATGAAGGACCTGCGCGACGACACCGCACGCGTGATGGAGCGCAATTTCCCGGACAGCGATTTCATCAAGTACGGCGCGCGCCGCAAGGACAAGGCCTGGTGGGAAGTGTTCTGACGCCGGCTGGCCAACGGCCATAAAAAAACGGGACGTATCGGAGGATACGTCCCGTTTTTCTTTTTCCGGCACCGGCAGCGATCAGTCCGCTGCCGCGTCCCCGGCTTCCTTGCCAGGACCGCGCAGCGACTCCAGGAACCGCACCACCGTCGCTGCCTCACGCGTGCGCGTGAACGGCGGCAGGCTTTGCCAGATCTGCCGGCCATAGGGCTTCTCGACCAGCCGCGTATCGAAAATCGCCAGCACGCCGCGGTCCGATTCCGAGCGGATCAGCCGCCCCGCCCCCTGCTTGAGCGTGATCACCGCATGCGGCAGCTGGTGCACGGCAAACGGGCTCAGGCCCTTCTTTTGCAGCACTTCCATGCGCGCGGCCAGCACCGGGTCGTCGGGCGGCGCGAACGGCAGTTTGTCGATGATCACCAGCGACAGCGCCTCGCCGCGCACATCCACGCCTTCCCAGAAGCTCTGGCTGCCGACCAGCACCGCATTGCCCAGCTCGCGGAAGCGGTCCAGCAACTCGGTGCGGCTGGCCTGGCCCTGCACCAGCAGCGGCAGGTTCAGGCCGCGCTCGGCAAACGCGTCATAAAGCAGGTCCGAGGCACGCTGCACGGCGCGCAGCGTGGTGCACAGCAGGAACGTGCGCCCGCCGGCGGCCTCGATCAGCGGCAATGCCGCCTGCACCACCGCGTCGGTGAACTGCGGCGACTGCGGCGGCGGCATGTCGCGCGGCACGTAGAGCAGCGCCTGCTTCGCGTAATCGAACGGGCTGGGCAGCGTCAGCGAGCGGTCCTTGTCGAGCCCCAGCTGCGCGGCGTAGTGGGTGAAGTTGCCCTTCACCGACAACGTCGCCGAGGTGAAAACCCAGGCGCGCGGCTGGCCGTCGCGCTGACGCGTGAAGATCGGCGCGATCGACAGCGGCGTGCGGTGCAGTTGCACGGTATGCGAGAACACCTCGACCCAGCGCACGGTTTCAGGCCCGGCGGGCACCGCTGGGGCGGCTTCGCCCTCGCCCTCGGTCTGCTGCGGTGCCGGCGCGGGCGCGGCATCGGCGCGCCACGCGGCCAGCTTGTTGGCCAGCTCCAGCGCGCGGCGGTGGCATTGCTGCAGCGATTCGGCACGCTCGGCCTGGCTTTCGAGCATCTCGACGAAGTCTGACAGCGCCTCGTCCAGCGCATCGAGCGTCTCGTTGAAAGGCTCGGCGATACGGCGGTCGGCCTCGATCTGGCCCAGCGCCAGCCGCGCATTGTCCTTGCTGAAGGCCAGGCGCAGGTCGCGCGCGGCGCGCTCCAGCGGCGCGGCCAGCGCGACCCAGTCCACCGCATCGCGCGCATGCGACAGGCCTTCGGCCACGGCATCGCGGGCGATTTCCAGCAGCTGGCTGGTGGAAAGCGTCTCGCCGAAGAACAGCGTGGCGGTCTCGGGCAGCTGGTGGGCTTCGTCGAAGATCACGGTGTTGGCCGCCGGCAGCAGTTCCGCCATGCCGGTGTCGCGCAGCACCACGTCGGCAAAGAACAGGTGATGGTTGACCACCACCACGTCGGCCTGCTGCGCTTCCTTGCGCGCGCGCATCACAAAGCATTCCTTGTAATGCGGGCATTCCGATCCCAGGCAGTTGTCGCGCGTGGAGGTCACCATCTGCCATACCGGTGCGTTCTCGGGCACGGACGCCAGCTCGGCCTTGTCACCGGTGGAGGTTTCCTTGATGAAGCGGCCGATGTCGCGCAGCCACGCCGCATCCTGGCGCGACGCCAGGCGCCCGTTGGCCTGTGCGCGTTCCAGGTGGTAGTGGCAGACGTAGTTGGCGCGGCCCTTGAGCAGCGCCACCGAGACCGGCACGTTCAGCGCATGGCGCACCGTGGGAATGTCGCGCAGGAACAGCTGGTCCTGCAGGTTCTTGGTGCCGGTCGACAGGATCACCTTGCCGCCCCACAGCATGGCCGGCACCAGGTAGGCGTAGGTCTTGCCGGTGCCGGTGCCCGCCTCGACGATGACGGAATCGCTCTGCGCGATCGCGTCGGCGACGGCCTCGGCCATCTTGTGCTGCGAGGCGCGCGGCCGGTAGCCGGGAATGGCCTGGGCCAGCGTGCCGGTATCGGCAAAGATGGTGGCCAGTTCAGCGCCGCGGCTGGCGCCGTCGTCGGCGGGCGCGGCAGGCACGGGCGACCCGGCGTCGGTCAGGCTGACGGCTTCGGACGGCTCAGGGGAATCTGGAAGATCGGACAAGGCAGGGGGGAGAATGTTGTATGGGCCGCCGGACGGGGCCGGCGGCGATCGGCAAGACAATGGGCAAGCCTGGCGCGGATGCGCTCAGGCCGGCACGTCGGGTTCGAGCTGCAGCTGCAGCAGCGTGATGGCGTCCTTCAGCTTGAGGCGGCGCTTCTTGAGCCGGCGCAGCTGCAGTTCGTCATGGACGGCGTCGCTGGCAAGCCGGTCGATCAGGAAATCCAGGTCGCGGTGCTCGATCTGCAACTCCATGATGCGCCGCTCCAGGGTGTTCAGGTTGCTGTCCATCTATGCCTCCGCTGCGCAGTCACGGTGCCGGGCATCAGAAGCCGAACGGCCGCGGCGCCGACGCCTGGCCCTGTTGCTCCTTCGCCTTGGCGCGGCGCTCTTCCAGCTCCTTCTGGCGCTGTTCGAGGTCGCGCTGCTTGGCCTCGTACGCCTTGACGTTCTCCTGCCGCTGGCGGGCCTGCTCGGCGCCCTTCTGCTGGGCCTCCTGCATGCGGGCATCGAAGTCAGACTGCTTCTTCTCGTACGCCTGCGCATTGGCGGCGCGCTCCGGCGCCTCGCCCTGGCGCTGCGCCTCGCGCAGCTGCTGTTCCTGCTGCTTCTTCTGGAAGGCCTCGCGGCTGGACTGTTCACTGGCCGAGCGCTTCGGCTGGCTGGCCTCGAACTCGGCGCTGCGCAGCGCCTGTTCGCGGTCGCGCTCGGCGGCGCGGTGGGCGCGTTCGGCCTCGCCAACTTCCAGTTCGCGCTTGCGCAGCACCTGCAGCTCCTCGCGCTGGACTTCCTTGGCGTTGTTGATGCAGTGGTTGACAAAGAACTTGCCGTAGCACTCGCGCTCGGCGGCGGCAAAGCGGTAGTTGGTCCAGGCGCGCGAATCCTCGACGGCCTTGCGTTCGGCGGCAAAGTCGCGCTGGCCGTTGGCGGCGGGCGGCGCGGCGGGCGCGGAAGCCTGGGCGCGCGCCTCGCGCAGCGGCATCAGCACGGCGCATACAGCCACGGCCAGTGCAGCCAGGCGGCCGAAGCGGAACAGGGAAGTTTCAGGCACGTTGGCGAAGGTTGGCATGGCCAGGATGGTGGCCTTGGCGGCGGCCGGGCGGGACTTGACGATCATGACCGGATTCTAGCATCCGGGCCGGGCACCGGCCTGCCATGCCGGCCCGTTCCGGACGTGCGCGGGACGCCGCCCGCCCCGCACCCGCTGCGCGCCCCGGCGGATCCCTCCCGCGCTTGTGGCAAAATGCCCCGCTTTCGACTGACTGCGTTTTTCGCTGCGCTCTCCGATGTCCAACCTGCCCGCATCCGTCTCGCAAAAGATTGTCTCGCTCATCGCGGCTGAACTGTCCGTGCAGCCCCGCCAGGTGGCCGCGGCCGTGGCGCTGCTCGACGAAGGCGCCACCGTGCCCTTCATCGCCCGCTACCGCAAGGAAGTGACCGGCAACCTGGATGACACGCATCTGCGCAACCTGGAAGAGCGCCTGCTGTACCTGCGCGACATGGAAGACCGCCGCGCGGCCATCCTCGCGTCGATCCAGGAGCAAGGCAAGCTGACGCCCGAGCTCCAGGCCGCCATCGAGGCCGCCGAAACCAAGCAAACGCTCGAAGACCTCTACCTGCCCTACAAGCCCAAGCGCCGCACCCGTGCCCAGATCGCGCGCGAATGCGGGCTGGAGCCGCTGGCGCAGGCGCTGCTGGCCGATCCCACGCTGGACCCGCAGGCCGAGGCCGCCAAGTACGTCAACGGCAATCCCACCGCCGACGGCGGCGTGCCTGATGTCAAGGCCGCGCTGGACGGCGCGCGCGACATCCTGTCCGAGCAGTTCGGCGAAACCGCGGAACTGCTGGGCAAGCTGCGCGAGCACCTGTGGACCAACGGCGTGGTGGCCTCCACCGTGATGGAAGGCAAGGAAACCGCCGAGGAAGAGAAGTTCCGCGACTACTACAGCTACAGCGAGACCATCCGCACCGTGCCGTCGCACCGTGCGCTGGCGCTGTTCCGCGGCCGCAACGCGGGCGTGCTGATGGTCAAGCTGGGCCTGGGCGAAGAACAGGACGCGATGGTGCCGCACCCGTGCGAAGGCATGATCGCGCGCCATGTCGGCGTCCAGAACCTGGGCCGCCCGGCCGACAAGTGGCTGGGCGACGTATGCCGCTGGTGCTGGCGCGTCAAGGTGCAGCCCCACCTGGAAACCGAACTGCTGACGCAACTGCGCGAAACTGCAGAGAACGAAGCCATCAAGGTGTTCGGCCGCAACCTGCATGAGCTGCTGCTGGCCGCGCCGGCCGGGCCCAAGTCCGTGATGGGCCTCGACCCGGGCATCCGCACCGGCTGCAAGATCGCCGTGGTGGACAGCACCGGCAAGCTGCTGGACACCGCCACCATCTACCCGCACGAGCCGCGCCGCGACTGGAACGGCTCGCTCGCCACGCTGGCGCGCCTGGCTAAGCAGCACAACGTGGCGCTGGTGTCGATCGGCAACGGCACCGCCAGCCGCGAAACCGACAAGCTGGTGCAGGACCTGATGAAGCAGATGCCCGAGCTGAAGCTGACCAAGATCGTGGTCAGCGAGGCCGGCGCTTCGGTGTATTCGGCGTCGGAGCTGGCAGCCAAGGAATTCCCGGACCTGGACGTGTCGCTGCGCGGCGCGGTCTCGATTGCCCGCCGGCTGCAGGATCCGCTGGCCGAGCTGGTCAAGATCGATCCCAAGTCGATCGGCGTGGGCCAGTACCAGCATGACGTCAACCAGCGCGAGCTGGCGCGGGCGCTGGACGCCGTGGTCGAAGACTGCGTGAACGCCGTGGGCGTGGACGTCAACACCGCCTCGGCGCCGCTGCTGGCGCGCGTGTCGGGCCTGAACACGGTGCTGGCGCGCAATATCGTCGAGTTCCGCGACACCAATGGCGCCTTCCCCAACCGCGACGCGCTGAAGCAGGTGCCGCGCCTGGGCGACAAGACCTTCGAGCAGGCGGCCGGCTTCCTGCGCATCAACGACGGCGACAATCCGCTGGACCGCTCCTCGGTGCACCCGGAAGCGTATCCGGTGGTGCAGCGCATCCTGGAGCACGTCAAGAAGGGCCTGCGCGATGTGATGGGCAACCGCGACGCGCTGCGCGGCCTGTCACCGACGCAGTTCACCGACGACTCCTTCGGCCTGCCGACCGTGCGCGACATCCTGACTGAACTGGAAAAGCCGGGCCGCGACCCGCGCCCCGAGTTCAAGACCGCGACCTTCCAGGAAGGCGTGGAAGACGTGAAGGACCTGCAGCCCGGCATGGTGCTGGAAGGCGTGGTCACCAACGTGGCAGCCTTCGGCGCGTTTGTCGATATCGGCGTGCACCAGGACGGCCTGGTCCATATCTCGGCGTTGTCGAACAAGTTCGTCAAGGACGCGCATGAGGTGGTCAAGGCTGGCCAGATCGTCAAGGTCAAGGTGATGGAGGTCGACGTCAAGCGCAACCGCATCGGCCTGTCGATGCGCCTGGACGACGAGCCCGGCCAGGCCGCGGCGCGTGCCGGCGGCGACCGTGGTGACCGCGGCGGCCAACGCAACGGCGGCGGCAAGGGCTCCAACGGCGGCCGCCGCGAGGCAGAGCCGGCCGGCGCCATGGCCGCGGCCTTCGCCAAGCTCAAGCGCTAGGGCCTGTCTGCAAGCCGATGGCAGGACGCCCCGCACGGGCAACCGTGCGGGGCTTCGTCGTTTTCAGCCGCCGTGCGCGATCCGCACGGCCAGGCCCTTGCCGGCGCCATCCGTGCGGTTGGCGAACGCAATCTCCAGCCCATGCAGCCGCGCCACCCGCTGCGCAATCGAAATGCCGAGGCCGTGGCCCTGCTCACGCTGCGCGGAACCGCCACGGAAGAAGCGGTCGCCCAGCCGCGCCAGCACGTCAGGCGCGACGCCCGGGCCCTGGTCGCGCACCGTGACGCCGTCAGGCCGGAAATCGATGGTCACCAGCGCGCCCGGCGGGCTGTAGCGGATGGCGTTGTCGAGCAGGTTGCGCAGCAGCAGCGACAGCAGGTTGGTGTCACCCGCCACCGGCAATGGCGCCTGCCCTTCCGGGGGCCATTCCAGCTCGACATCGACCTGCTTCTGCTGCGCCAGCGCCAGGCAGTCGGACAGCGCCTGCTGCGCCACCGGGACCCAGTTGACCGGCTGGCGCGACGGCAGGCCGGCAGCATCTTCCAGCCGGCTCAGCGTCAGCAGCTGCGACACCAGCCGGCTGATGCGGTCGATGCCGGTGGCCACGTTGGCACGTGCCTGCGCGCGCTCGGCGTCATCGGCCGAACGCTCGGCGATTTCCCACTGCGCCTTCAGCGCGGCCAACGGCGTGCGCATCTCATGGGCCGCATCGGCGGTGAGGCGCCGTTCATGCTCGATCGAATCCGACACGCGCGCCAGCAGGCGGTTCATGGCGTGCACCAGCGGCACCAGTTCGCCCGGCACGGCCTGCAGGCTGAGCGGCCGGCGGTCTTCGGGGGCGCGGCCTTCCATATCGGTCGACAACGCGCGCACCGGCGCCATGGCACGCCGCATGAACCAGATCAGCAGGCCGATCAGCACCGGCAGGCCTGCTGCCCACGGCAGCACCTGCGCGGCGATATAGGACAGGATCAGCTCATTGCGCTCGGCCAGTTGCTGGCCCACGCAGACACGCCAGCCCGTGTCGGGATCATCGAGGTAGTAAAGCCGCCAGGACTGCTTGTCGATGGTGACGTCGGCAAAGCCCTTCACACCCGGCGCACGCGGCAGCAGGTCGCCCTCGGGATCGATATGCAAGGGCTTGCCGTCCGGCAGCCAGGCGGCGATGGCGAGATCGCCCAGGCCGGCATCGCCCTGGTCGCCCTCGACCAGCTCTGGCAGCCGGGTGCGCGACGGCGCCGCGGCGACGTCCACCAGCGGCACCACCGAGTGCATCTGCAGCGCCATGCGCACCATGTCGGTGTCATAGAGTTCATTGATCTCGTGCCGGGCGCGCACGTAGGTCATGCCGATGGTCAGCAGCCACACCACCGGCGCGGCGATCAGCACCGCAAGGATGAGCCGGCGCTGCAACGTCATGTGCAGTCCTCGGCCGCGCCCAGCGTGTAGCCGGCGCCGCGGAAGGTGCGCACGATCTTCGGATGGATCTTGCGGCGCAGGTGGTGGATATGGACTTCCAGCGCGTTGCTTTCAACGCCGCCCTGCCAGTCATAGAGCTTGTCGCGCAGGAAGTCGCGCGTCAGCAGCCGGTTGGGGTGCGCCAGCAGCAGCTCCAGCAGCATGGCTTCGCGGCTGGTCAGCTCCAGGGGCTTGCCCTGCCAGTACGCCTGGCGCGCGGCCGGGTGGAATTCCAGCGCGCCGTGCTTCCACACCGGCGACGACAGGCCCGCGGCGCGGCGGGTCACGGCACGCAGCCGCGCCGCCAGCTCATCGAGCGCGATCGGCTTGACCAGGTAGTCGTCGGCGCCGGCATCGAGCCCGCCGATGCGGCTGTCGATGGCGTCGCGCGCGGTCAGCACGATCACCGGGATGCGGCAGCCACGCCCGCGCCAGCGCGCCAGCAGGGTCATGCCGTCCTCGCCAGGCAGGCCCAGGTCCAGCACTACCGCGTCGTAGTGGACCACGTCCAGTGCGTGGTCGGCTTCGGCGCCGGTGCTGAACCAGTCGACCGCATAGTCCAGCAACTGCAGCCCGCGCCGCAGTCCGTCACCCAGCATCGGGTCGTCTTCAACGATAAGGATTCTCATATTCCACGTGACCCGGGCGTATCACGGCATTGTGCATGCGCCGCCTTAATGTGCCATTAAGGTTCGCGAATTATCCTCCGCTGACCTTAAAAGCGTCCGCCCGTTCAACGCGGCCCGGGCCGCGGGCGTGGACATGGCCTTGCCCCCCGCCAGCACGTCGCCACTTCCGGCGCCACTTTTCCTTCCCTTCACGCCGAGCCGTTCCCGCATGCAGCATCGTTCCGATCGCCTCGCCGCCAAGCCAGGGCTCGTCACCACCCGGCCCGCAGCGCCGTGGCATGCCACGCGCCTGGCAGGCGTGCCCGCGCTCACGCTGGGGCTGGTGGTGCTGGCATTCGCGCTATTGTGGTTCGGCACGCTGGGCGTGCGCCACCTGCTCGGGCCCGACGAGGGCCGCTATGCCGAGATCGCCCGCGAGATGCTGAGCACGGGCGACTGGGTCACGATCCGCTACAACGGGCTGAAGTACTTCGAAAAGCCGCCGTTCCATATGTGGGCCACCGCGCTGTCATACGCAGTGTTCGGTATCGGCGACTGGCAGGCGCGCTTGTGCGTGGCGCTGGCCGGCATGGTCGGGCTGGGCGTATCGATGCTGGCCGCCGCGCGCTGGTTCGGTGCCCGTGCCGGGCTGCTGACGGGGCTGGTGCTGGCGAGTGCGCCCATGTGGAACGTCGCCGCGCATTTCAATACGCTGGACATGACCCTGTCCGGCATCATGGCCTGCGTGCTCGCCTGCATGCTGCTGGCCCAGCACCCTGATGCCACGCCGTCGGCGCGCCGCAACTGGATGCTTGCGTGCTGGGCGGCAATGGGCGTGGCGGTACTGACCAAGGGACTGGTCGGGCTGGCGCTGCCCGGACTGGTGCTGGTGGCGTACACCTGCGTGACGCGCGACCTGGCACTGTGGCGCCGCCTGCATGCGCCGGCCGGCATCGCGCTGATGCTGCTGGTGGCGATGCCGTGGTACTGGCTGGTGGCGCGGCGCAATCCGGAATTCCTGCGCTTTTTCTTTATCCACGAGCACTGGCAGCGCTACACCTCGACCGTGCATGCGCGCAAGGGCGCGCTGTGGTACTTCGTGCCGCTGCTGGTGGGCGGCTTCCTGCCGTGGCTCGGGCTGGTTCCCGGCATGGTCCGCGCGGTCAGGCAGCGCGCCGGCGTGGTTGCCACGGGTGGGTCCAGGCCGTTCCAGCCTGCGCTGATGGCAGGGCTGTGGGCAGTGTCGATCTTCCTGTTCTTCAGCCTGTCGGGTTCTAAGCTGCCCGGCTACATCCTGCCGGTGTTTCCCGCACTGGCGATCCTGGCGGGCGCAGCGCTGGCGCGGACCGGCGACCAACCCTGGCGCAGGCAGCTGTGCGCCATGCTGGTGGTGGGCGCGATCGGCCTGCTGGCGAGCCCGGTCGTGGCCACGCTGGATTCCAACAACACCCCCAACGCGTTGTACCGCGCGTACGCCGTATGGGCGGCGCTGGCATTCGCGCTGGTGCTCGGCAGCGCCGCCATGGGGCTGTGGCTGCTGCGGCGGCATGGCCGCCTGGCCAGCATCACGGCCTATGCATTCGGCATGCTGCTGGCGTTCTCCACCGCATTGCTGGGCCATGAAGCGATCGGCCGCTCCGCCTCGGCCATCGACATGGTGGCGCCGATCGAACGCGTGCTGCGCCCCGGCATGCCGCTCTACGGCGTCGGCATGCTCGACCATACCCTGCCCTTCTACCTGCGCCATCCGCTCACCATGGTGGCGCAGGCCGACGAGCTCGCTTTCGGCGCCGAGCAGGAGCCGCAGAAGTGGCTGCCGACCCTCGATGCCTTCGTCGATGCCTGGCAGCACGGCCCGCGTGCCATCGCGCTGCTCTCGCCGCAGGCATTCTCTGAACTGAGCGCGCGCGTGCCGATGCATGTCGTCGCGAGCGACTGGCGGCGCGTGGCCGTCGCCAACTTTCCCCTCGCCGGCGGGCGCTAGCCGCGCCGGCGCATCCTGATTTCCCCTGCCATTCGTCAAATCCAATGCAAGGCAAGAAAGTACTGATCCTCGGCGTCAACGGCTTTATCGGCCACCACCTGACGCGCCGCATCCTGGAAACCACGCCGTGGGAGGTCTACGGCATGGACATGTCGTCGGACCGCCTCGGCGACCTCG